>CAZFXF010000013.1:0-12307 GCA_964522965.1 uncultured Candidatus Saccharibacteria bacterium | reverse complement strand
ACTATATTAAAGACATCAAAAAGATTAACTTCAAAGGAACAAGCTTTACAAATAGCTGAAGCAGGAATCGACTACTATAGGTGGCATTTAGCCCACAATCAGACTGATTATAAAGATGGAAACGCTACAACAACAAACGGGCCATTTATACACAATTTTAACGATAAAGATGGTAATGTTATAGGGAATTATGCTTTGACCATTACACCACCACCTACAGGATCAACTGTAGTAAAGATAAAATCAAAAGGTACAGTAAATGATGGAACGGGATTAAGTAGAACTATACAGGTTACTCTAGCTATACCGTCTTTGGCAAAATATGCTGTGGCAGCAAATGATATTATGAGATTTGGTTCTGGTACTGAAGTATTCGGTCCTATACACTCAAACAACGGTATAAGGTTTGATGGTTTAGCTCATAACCTTATTACATCATCAAAAGATAAATATATCGATCCTGACAATGGTAGTGCATATAGATTCGGTGTATATACAACTGTAGGTACAGATGATCCTAGTCCGCCAGCTGCTGTTCCAAATAGACCAGATGTTTTCATGGCTGGAAGAACATTTCCTATACAGACCTTTGATTTTACCGGTTTAACTACTGATTTATCTCAAATGAAGACTTTAGCTCAAGCAAACGGTAAATATTTAGCTAGTTCAGGTGTGCAAGGTTATCATATAAAGTTAAAGACAAATGATACTTATGATGTATATAAGGTAAATACCCTTGTTTCTATGGGAAGCAAATGTACTGATTCACAAAGTCAGCCAAACTGGGGTTCTTGGTCAATAAATACTGAAACTTTAGTTGGAAACTATCCAAATCCTGCAAATGGAATAATTTTCGTAGAAGATCATGTTTGGGTAGATGGACAAATAAATACTGCAAGAATAACTATAGCAGCAGGTAGATTTCCAGATAATGTAAGTACAAGAAGGAGTATTACAATAAATAATAACTTACTTTATACAAATTATGATGGTAGTGATGTTATATCACTAATCGCTCAAGATAATATAAATACAGGGTTAAGAAGCGCTGATACTCTAAGGATAGATGCTGCTCTAGTTGCTCAAAATGGTAGAGCAGGAAGATATTATTATTTAAACAATGGTAGTGGAGGACAAAGTTGTCAGGGTTATGATATTAGAAATACACTTACACTATATGGAATGATAGCAACAAATCAAAGATATGGTTTTGCTTATACTGATGGTACAGGTTATCAAACTAGAAACATTATATATGATTCAAACTTATTGTATTCTCCACCACCAAGCTTTCCTTTAACTTCAAATCAATACTCAATAATATCTTGGGATGAGGTTAAGTAAATGATATACTATGTTTGTAGTGTCTCATAAATCAATAAATAATTTACTTAAAAAAATGAAAAGAAAGATTATTGTAGGAAACTGGAAGATGAACCCGACTAGTATAGACGAAGCAAAGAAAATTACATCAAGTATAAATAAAATATCTGATAAATTAAAAAATACTAATATAGTAATTTGCCCACCATTTATATACATACCAAAGCTAATATCAAGCAAGAATGCAAATAATGTAAGTTATGGAGTCCAAAATACTTTTTTTGAAGAAAGAGGATCTTTTACAGGCGAGATCAGTCCTGTAATGTTAAAAGAGTTTGGTATTAAGTATTCTATTATCGGACATTCAGAGAGAAGGGAAATGGGTGAAACAGATGAAATTATTGCAAAAAAGGTTGCTATGAATCTAGAAATCGGAATTCACCCAATTCTATGTATAGGAGAAAAAGAAAGAGATTCACAAGGTGCATACTTGGATATATTAAAATCACAAATAAAGAATTCACTCGATAAAATACCAAAAAAACTCATAAGTGAACTTATTATTGCTTATGAACCTGTTTGGGCTATTGGTGCAAAAGAACCAATGACTACAGGAGTTATAAATGAAATGGTAATTTTCATTAAAAAAGTTATATCAGATATGTATGGTCAAGAAAATGGTAAAAATATGCCAATACTTTATGGAGGTTCTGTAAGTTTCAGAAATGCTTTGGATATAATGGAAAATGGGGGAGTAAATGGTCTTTTAGTAGGTAGAGAAAGTGTAAATCCACAAGGCTTTGTTGAATTATTAAAGGTTGTAGATTCAGTTAAATAAAATAAATAAATGAAATATCTACGAGATATAAATAATCTAGAGGGAGTAAAAGTCCTAATGAGAGTAGATTTTAATTTACCAATAGAAAATGGCATAGTACGAGATGATTTTAGACTTAGAAAAATAATTCCAACTATTGATTATTTAAAAGAAAAAAAGGCTAAAATAATTTTAATTAGTCATATCGAACCTTTAGAAGGGGAAAAACCAAGTTTAACTCCTGTATTTGAACATATACAAAAGCTCGGCATAAAGTGTAGTTTTATAAAAAATTACAGAGATTGTATAAAAGTAATAAATAGTATTGATAATGGAGATATAGTCCTTTTAGAAAACTTAAGAGATCACGAAGGTGAAAAAAAGAATGATAAAAAGTTTGCAAAAGAACTAGCAAGTCTTGCAGATATTTATGTAAATGAAGCTTTTGCAGTATCACACCGTGAACACGCTTCGGTTTCAGCTATAACAGAATTTATTCCAAGTTATGCAGGGTTTGTCTTTGAACAAGAAATAAAGAATTTAAGTACAGCTTTTAATCCCGATAGACCATTTATATTTATTCTTGGTGGGGCAAAGTTTGAAACAAAGTTACCACTTATAGAAAAGTTTACAGGTATAGCTGATAAGGTTTTTGTTGGAGGGGCTTTAGCAAATAACTTTTTACAAGAAAATGGAATAAATATAGGTAAATCAATGGTAAGTCCAAAGAATTTTGGTTTAAATAAACTAGTTTCAACAAATAAAATTATTTTACCTATAGATGCAACAATTTCTCATGATAAAGTAAAAGATATAAAAGAGATTCAGGATAATGATGTTATATATGATACAGGTCCAAAGACTTTAAATCTTATAGAAGAAGAAATAAAAAAGGCAAAATATATATTATGGAATGGACCATTGGGAGCTTATGAACAAGGTTATGTTAATCCAACACTAGATCTAGCTCGTCATATTGCTAGTTCAACAAAGCTCGGAGTAAAGACTATTGTAGGAGGGGGAGATACTTTGGCTGCTATAGCAAAACTAGGTATAGAACAAGAGTTTACTTTTGTTTCAACAGGAGGTGGAGCAATGCTTGATTTCTTATCTCAAGGTAGTCTTCCAGGGATAGAAGCGCTTGACAAGTTTTTATAATAAAAGTATTGTTTGAAATGGATTGTCTCTCTTTGAGAAAACAAACCACAAACTAAAACCTCAAATTGGCTTATGCCAGGAGGGAAAAATGAACGATACAGATATCGAAATTGCATTGTCAGAAGTTAGAAATAACCCTGAAAATGCAAAAGAAATACTTAATCCAACAAGTGCTTGGATTGTTTTGAGGAGACTTATGGAAACAGGTAGCCGCGATACGTGCTACTTGGCAATGAAAAGCTTGGAGTTTGGATTCTTTGAACCTTCCAAGGTCATGGATAAACCAGAGTATATAAAGTATATCCTTGATCGTATGGTTGGGGAAGGTCACTTTAAATCAAGTTTTACTACTTTGACCAGTGGTCGGTTTGGGGCATTGTGTTATTTGCTCAAAAGTCATCCTGAATACTTGAAGAGTGATAATGCACACGAACTCCCAAGCAATTTTGACGATTACTGGGAAAGTCTCTTCAAATACGAGATGGGGAGACGAGATACACTGAGGGCTTGGGGTATTATCATCAAAGCCTTTCGTGGTTTTTTCTACAGTGAGCGAAAATGTAGAATCAGTAGAGAAAAACTTGGCACACTCATCGACTCTCTATATGGTCTGATGCTCAGCAAGAAGCAGTTTAAGAACATTGAGCTAAAGCCAGGGGGTCTTCCTGAGAGGGTATTGTATACAGTGAGAGAAAAAGGAGATTCGGAACGAGACCGATTTGGCAGGGTCAGAAAGTCTCGTGTCTACAATCAATGTGGCTGTGCTCCTGGATTGAATATTGCGAACCTCTATCGTGAGAATGGTTACGGTGGAAAGATTCAAATTACAGGACAAAAAGTCCTTGCAATTGCCTCTTGCTTTTCAGAAAAGAAGAGGAATAAGAAATAGCTTGGTGAAATTTATATAAATCAAGCTCAGAGGACTGGCACAGTGTGCCAGTCCTTTTCAATTGATCTAATTTATATTCTCTCTAATTTTATTTTTATTTATTTCAAAGTCTTTTTTATTTCCTTTTACTTCACTATTTGGAAATACCCATATATGAGAGTGGGGAACTTCATCACCTACAACTTTACTTAATATAAAATCAGTATCGAAAGCTTTTCTTTGAGCCAAAGCTATCTTTTTGGCTAATTCAAAATACTCTCCGACGTTTGGAACATCCCAAACCCATCTATAGTGACTTTTTGGTATTACTTGAGTATGTCCTGGAGATTGAGGATTTATATCTAAAAATGCTAAAAATTTATCATCTTCATAGACTATATGTGCTGGTATTTCTCTTTTTACTATTTTGCAAAATATACAATTATTATCTTGTTTCATAAATATAGTATATCAAATCCTACATGATATACTCTCTATACTATATGGCTAAAAGATATGAAGTAAGAGAGATATACAATGGTAGTCTTACAGATCATTTACTTTTTTATCGTGGAATAAAGACTGAAAAAGAGAGACAAGACTTTTTAAATCCTAGTTATGATAATCATACTCATGATCCATTTCTTTTAAAAGACTGTGAAAAAGCAGTCGATAGAATATTGAAAGCAATAAATGATAATGAAAAAATAGTTATATATAGTGATTACGATACTGACGGTATTCCTGCTGGAGTTTGTATGCACGATACATTCAAGAAAATTGGTTATACAAACTTTATAAACTATATTCCACATAGACATGATGAAGGTTTTGGTTTAAATGTGGGTGCAATAAAAGATTTTAAGGAGCAAGGAGTAAAATTAATAATTACTTTGGATTGCGGTATAGCAGATATCGAGCCTGTAAGTCTCGCAAAAGAGAGTGGAATAGATGTAATAATTACAGATCATCATATACCAGGAAAAATAATTCCTGATGCTTATGCAATAGTAAACCCAAAACAAGATAACTGTAATTACCCTGAAAAAATGCTTTGTGGTTCTGGTGTCGGGTATAAAGTTATTCAAGGAATACTTAAGAAAAAAGATTTTGGTATAAAGCTCGGTTGGGAAAAATGGCTTTTGGATATGGTTGGTATTGCTACACTTTCAGACATGGTGCCTTTAGTCGGTGAAAATAGAGTCTTTGCTTATTATGGTTTACAAGTACTTAGAAAGTCTCCAAGAAAAGGTTTGGTTAGATTATTAAATTTATTAAAATCAGATCAAAGATATTTAACTGAAGATGATATTGGTTTTACTATTGGTCCAAGAATAAATGCTGCTTCACGTATGGGTGTGCCAATGGATGCATTTAAATTATTATCTACAGACAGTGATGAACAAGCACATATTCTTGCAAAGAATTTGGATCATATAAATAATGAAAGAAAAGGAACTGTAGCATCACTTGTAAAAGAGACAAAGAAAAAAATAATAGAAAGATATGGAGAAAAACCGGATGGAGTTATTGTAATTGGAAATCCAGATTGGAAACCTAGTCTACTTGGTCTTGCTGCAAATGTTTTTGCTGAAGAATTTTCTTGCCCCGTATTTCTTTGGGGAAGGGATGGAGATGGAATTATAAAAGGAAGCTGTCGTGCAGCAGGTAGTGTTCATTTACTTGATCTTATGAATGCAGTAAATAAAAATACTTTTCTACAATTCGGTGGGCATGCAGAAAGTGGAGGTTTTGCAATTTCAAATGAAGGTATACATCATGTAGAAGAAAAATTAAATGAAGCTTATAAAATAGTAAAAAGTTCAGAAAAAGAAAATATACAATATATAGATAGAGAACTTGAAATTCAAGATGTTAATTGGAAGACATATAATTCTATAGAAAAATTGGCACCATTTGGAATTGGCAATCCTAAACCAAGTTTTATATTTAAAAATATTTCTATATCAGGTATAAAAGAATTTGGAAAAGAAAAGAATCATTTAGAATTTTTATTTAGTAAAAGGACAGGAGAAAAAGTTCCTGCTATAGGTTTCTTTATGAATAGTGAAAGTTTTAAAAATAAAAATGGTAATAGTCTAGTTATTGGAGATAAAATAAATTTAATTGCTTGTATGGAAAAATCTAATTTTAGAGGAAGACCAGAATTAAGGCTTAGGATAATTGATGTAATTTAATTTTATTTTGCTATTTAAAATATAAATAGTACAATTCAAATATAAAATTATGACAACGATATATACGGACGGTTCGTCACGGGGAAACCCAGGGCCTGGTGGATACGGTGCTGTTTTGATCATGGGAGATAAAGTTCTAGAAATTGGAGGTAGAGAAAGTATGACTACAAACAATAGAATGGAACTTACAGGATGTATACAAGCACTTAGTACTTTGCCAAGTGAATTCTCAGGTAAAACAATAACCCTATATTCTGATTCAGAATATGTAGTAAAAGGAATGACACTATGGATACAAGGTTGGCAAAAAAAGGGTTGGAGAACAGCGTCAAAAAAGGAGGTTCTTAATAGGGATCTTTGGGAAAAACTCTTGTCTGTTTCACAAGGAAAAGACATAAAGTGGTTACACGTAGATGGGCATGCAGACAATGAAGGTAATAATCGTTGTGATGTAATAGCTACAAGTTTTGCTGATGATAACCCTGTAAAGTTATATTCCGGCCTACTCTCTGGTTACCATATCAGTGTTTAAACCTAGTTTCACATATTAAGCAACAGGAAAGGATTGCTCACAACTTGCGGTGTAACATTCCTTTGTGTCCTAGTAAAAAATTCATTAAAATTTCATAATTTCTTCATTAATTCTTTATCTCGTTTTGTTAGGATTAGTGCGTGGATTATGTAAAGGATTTTGATGGTTGGAATGCAATTAAAAAAACAATATCAGAAAAAGATATTGAGATTTTCTTTTACGAAAAGGAGATATGGTGGGCAAGTCTAGGATTAAATATAGGTTCAGAACAGGATGGAAAGGGAGAATATTTTGTTAGACCAATTCTTATTTTAAAAAAGATTAATAGGTATAAATTCATTGCAGTACCACTAACAAAGACATTAAGAATAGATAAAGTTCATTTTCCATTCTATTTTAACTATAGTATTAGTGTTGCACTGATATCACAATTAAAAATCCTTGATAAAAGAAGATTATTAAAAAAGATGGGTAGTTTACATCAGAATACTTTTATAAAAATAAAAAAAAGCAGTCACCCAATTTCTTGAGTAACTCTTTTTAGTTTGAGATCTTTATTGATCTCGAGGCTTACGCCCAAAGTTAAAAACAAATAAAGTATAAACCAAACATAATCAATGTCAAATATAAAATATATTATTAAAGAAAATATTATATTTATACTATTGATTATAGTAACAATACTAAGAATGGTTTATGTGATGAATAAACATTATTCATCCGATCTAGATATGAAACTAGGTAGTGAAGTTTCACTAAGAGGGACAATTGTCTCAGAATCAATAGCAAAGAAAAATAGTCAGACTTTCATATTAGAAATTAACAGTGAAACAAATATAAAGGTTACAACCGAGCCTTATCAAGAGTATTTTTATGGAGATAAAATAGAAGTCTCTGGTAAATTATCTATGCCAAGAAACTTTATGGGGGATACAGGTAGAGAGTTTGATTATATAAATTATTTGAGAAAAGATGATATATATTATGAAATTAAAAAAGCAAATGTAACTATATTAAATAACGATACGCAATTTGATTTAGGTACAAAGTTAAATAAATTAAAGAAAGCCTTTGTAAATAATTTAAATAAAGTTTTAGGAGAACCTCATTCAGCTTTAGCTTCAGGTTTGGTGGTTGGAGAGAAAGCTAGTTTAGGAAAAGATATAATTGATAATTTTAGAAAAGCCGGTTTAATACACATAGTAGTTTTGTCTGGATATAACATAACTATTATTGCAACCACAATAAGAAGATTACTTTCATTTTTACCAAGAAATATTTCTATTGTACTTGGAATGATTGGAATAATTTTATTCGGAATTTTAGTTGGTGGTGGAGCTACGGTCATACGTTCATGTATTATGGCAATAATAGCTTTGATCGGAGAATTATTTAGAAAAGATTATAAAGTTTTAAGAGCTCTATTTATTGCAGGTTTGTTAATGCTGATACAAAACCCACTTATATTATTTTACGATCCATCATTTCAACTTTCTTTTTTAGCAAGCTTTGGTCTCATTGTACTCGCTAGTCCGATTGAAAAAAGACTTACATTTATAACAGATAGATATGGAATAAGAGGTGTAATTGCTTCAACTATTGCTACACAGATTTTTGTATCACCGTATATACTTTATATGATGGGACAAATATCTATAGTTGGAATGTTCGTAAATATAATTGTTTTGCCATTTATTCCTTTAACAATGTTACTGGTATGTTTATCAGGCTTATTTGGTTTCGTTTCAATTATTATTTCAAAATTATTTGCTTATGGAGCACATATACTTTTATCTTATGAATTATTTATAGTTGAAAAAAGCGCGAACCTACCATTTTCAAGTATAGTGGTTCCGCCTTTTTCACCTTATATAGTTTTATTTATTTATATAACTTACTTTATTATATTTTTTAAATTCTCTTCAATTTTTACCCAGTTTAAATTTGAAAAAAAATCTTCAATATAATTCTTTTTACCTGATGGCATATAGTCTGCGACAAATGAATGTTCCCACATATCAAGTGCCAGTATAAGACTACAATCCTGAAGTTGTCCTATGTGTTGTTCATCTACCCAAGCATTTAGAAGTCTATTATCTTTTCTATCAAAATATAACATTGCCCAACCAATACCTCGTGTCATACCTAGAGTCTTAAATTCGGAAAGCCATTTATCAAAAGAAATAAAATCTTTTTCAATTTGTTTTTTTAGTATTGATGAACTTGGTAGTAGATTATTACCACCAGATAGACTATCAAAATAAACTTCATGATTTCTTATACCATTATATTCAAAACCAAATCTTCTCATTGTTTCGCTAATTGCATAAATATTTTTTTCAGTATCAATTCTCATTTCATTAACTTTATCAATTATAGTATTTGCATTTTTTACATAACCAGAATAAAGCTTTAAGTGCTCATCAATACTCTTTTTTGATATTCCTTTTAGTTCACCAATATCAAATTTTTTTTCTTCAAATTTATTCATTTTATTTTATGGACTTTATTAAAATTTTATAATTTCTTCATTATTTCTTTATCTCATTATGCTACAGTGGGCATATGAAAGCAATTAAGATTTTTAAAGAAATACAATACAAAAAATACATAGCTTTTTTATTAATATTTTTATTGTGTTTAATATATTTATCTTTTTATATTTATAAATTTGAATTTAGAAAACCACTTTTAGAAATAAACTTTTTGAGTAGTTCAAGATCAAGATCAATTTTTATTAAAACACCAAAAGGCAAAAATATTTTAATTGGAGCAGGGGATAAAGAAATTATTCGTAACATTACAGAATTGATACCATTCTATAAAAGAAATATACATTATGTATTTATTCCAAGCGCAGTTCCAAATCAAAATAATGGACTCACTGATATTTTTAAGAGATATGATATAGGTAAAGTTTTTATTGGTAGAATAATTGCAACTAGTACATCTATCAATCAAATAAATAAAATTATTAAAGAAAATAAAATTGAAGTTCAACAAGTTAAACTCGGTGATAACTTTGATATAGATGATATAAAAATAGAAATATTATTTCCAGATTTAGATTTTAAATTTAATAAAACAAGTTTACCTGAACTAGGATTATTAATTTCTTATAAAAATACCAATGCTTATTTACTAGGAAATTTATCAAAGACAATTCAAAAAAGTATTTATAAAAATTTAATAAATAAAAAAGATACAAGTGAAATTGAGCAAAGAGATAATATTGTAGAATTATTTAATAGTGGTATAGAAAATAAAAAGTCTGAAGATTTATTTAATTTAATAAACCCAAAATACATTCAAACTACAAAAACAAAAACTACCATTTGGTTTTCAAATGGTAGTTCTTGGGAGAGAGGGGATTAGCTTTTATTATATTAAGCCTGCTTTCTTTAGGGTAACAAAAGCCCCATGCTTTTGTATAGTCTTTAGACCTCTTGTTGATACTGTAAGAGTAATAGACTTTTTTAATTCAGGTATATATATCTTCTTCTTTTGAAGATTTGGATATTTTCTAACCATTCCTGTTGGGTTAAATTGTGTAGCACGAGTACGGTTTGAATAACCTCCCGCTACCATTGAACCCTTTTTTGTTATTGCGCAGATTTTTGCCATAAGTTTTGTTTGTAGAGCTATGCTATCATATGTATTGTATTTGGCAAGGACCATATATAAAATTTAATAAAAATGGAGATAATAGCTTTTATAACTTCGGTTTTAGTTTTACTTATGTCTGTAGTGATACATGAGGTGTGTCACGGCTACACTGCTGAGCTTTTGGGTGATCCTACTCCTAGACTGCAAGGTAGACTTACGCTAAATCCAGTAAAACACCTAGATTTTTATGGTTCATTTATTGTACCTATCATTACTTCTATGTTTGGTATGACATTTGGTTGGGCAAAACCAGTTGAATGGAATCCATATAATGTTAAAGATAGAAGGTTAGGGGAAATACTCATATCTATAGCTGGGCCAGCTTCAAATCTTGTTTTAGCCTTAGTTTTCGGTTTAGCTATAAGATTTTTTGGTGATAGTTTGCCAAATTCAACAATTTCTATATTTACATACATCGTAATAGTAAATATTGTATTGTGTATATTTAATCTATTACCAGTACCGCCACTTGATGGTTCAAAAGTATTATTTAACCTATTACCAAATAATCTTTTAAATATAAGAAATATCTTAGAGCAAAATCGTCTAATTACAGTATTCGTTTTAATTTTTGTATTGTGGCCAATATTTGAACCGGTGGTACCTTTTATATTCAGTCTTATAACAGGTGTGCATATCTAGCTTGAATAATTAATATATAGGTATAATATTAAGTATAGATTTTGGGCCGAATGATGAGTGGTCACTTGTCACGGCGAAGGTAGGTGTTTGTGTTTAGGGAGAGTAGAGAGGTGGGGCGGGATCAACGGGATCCCGCCCTTTTACGTATTAAATTTCGTATTTAATTATAAGAGTGATTCCAAAATGTTGAAATATTACAATAAATTGCCTTTTGTTTTTCTCTGTGTTAGAGTAGCTCCACGTTGTAAGACGTACATTAATAGAGCATAAAGGTGAGTAATACGGTATCGGGTACTATATCGATATCGGTGAAGCAGACACCTTTATGATGAAATAAATAAATAATGCCAACAATAAATCAACTTATTAAAAGAAGAAGAAAGACTTTTACACGTAAGTCAAAGTCTATTGCGCTAACAAAGAGTTTTAATACAATCAAGAATCGTCCAAGATTCTTCCCATCACCATTTAAAAGAGGTGTATGTATAAAGGTTACAACAAAGACTCCAAAGAAACCTAACTCAGCTATCAGAAAGATTGCGAGAGTAAGACTAAGTAATGGTATGGAAGTTACAGCCTATATACCTGGAGAAGGACATAATCTACAAGAACACTCAGTTGTACTTCTAAGAGGAGGACGTGTAAAGGACGTAGGACTAAGATATTCAGTAGTTCGTGGTGTTCTAGACGCAGGAGGAGTAGAAAAGAGAAGAAAGGGTAGAAGCCAGTACGGAAATAAAAAGCCAAAGGCAGGTAAGGTTTAATCTATTATATTTAGAAAATAAAAACTAAAATGAGAAGAAAAATACGTAATAAGCATGTTATAAAGCCTGAAGCTGTTTATGATTCAGTAAAGGTTTCAAAATTTATAAACTATGTAATGGAAGAGGGAAAAAAGACAGTAGCAAGAAAAGCTGTTTATGATTGCTTTGAAATACTAAAAGAAAAAGCAAAAGTAGAAAATCCTATTGAGGTTTTTGATACAGCTCTAAAAAACACAGCACCAGCTATGGAAGTACGTTCTCGTAGAGTTGGAGGTGCGAACTATCAAGTTCCTCGTGAAGTACGTCCAGAAAGACGCCAAGCACTATCTATGAAATGGA
>CAZFXF010000012.1:10094-13869 GCA_964522965.1 uncultured Candidatus Saccharibacteria bacterium | reverse complement strand
TATAATTTACCCGATGAAAAGGTATTTATTATTCGTACTTTTATTTTTTATCTTTCCTATAGTTAGCTTTGCAAGTTGGACAGATAATCTTATTTTACATATTCCATTTACTGATCCAAGCAACCCTCTACAGGTAACTGTGGGTACTGGTTCTCTTACATATACTGCTTCATCTAGCGGTAGTTATATTCACCCAAGTACTGGTTTGGTTACAATCTCAACTACAAACTTTGCTACACAAAGTGAAGATTTATCAGGTTCAGCTTGGTCTACTGCTAGTGCTAGTGTTGTGACAGATCAAACTACAGCACCAGATGGTACAGTTAGTGCCGATCAAATAATAATAGGTCCTTCAAGTGATGGTAGTACAACTCATTCACTTACAAATACAGTTGGCACCACTGCTATTCCTGCTACATCAGAAACTTATACAGCTAGTATTTATATAAAACCAAGTTCAAGTACATGGATGAATCTTGAATTTTTTGGAAAAAATGGAACAAGTCATAACTGTTATTTCAACACTTCAACTGGAGCAATTGGAACATGTTCATCTATTGAATCTGCTTCAAGTACTGCTGAGGCAAATGGTTTCTATAGATTTTCTGTTACAGCAAGTTTGGGAGCAACGACAGGAGTTATTCCAAAAATACGTGTATATTTTGCTTCTGCAGACGGAACAAAAACTTTTACTGGTAATAGTACAAATTCTCTGTATGTTTGGGGAGCGCAAATAAATTCTGGTACTGTCAGTCCTTATATAAAAACAACTAGTGCACCTGTATCAACAGCGAAAATAGAAACAAATGGAATTCTTTTGGAAGGAACTAGAAAAAATCAATTATTATGGTCAAGAGATATAGCAAGCTCTACTTGGACAAAGACCAATATGACTGCAACAAAAACTGCCACAGGAAGAGATGGTATTGCTAATTCTGCTTCAATACTAACCGCTACAGCTGATGGTGGTACTGCATGTCAATCAGTAACACTAGCAAGTGCTTCAACTTCTGTTTCGGCAGATATTAAAAGAATTACTGGTACGGGTACTGTGATGCTTTCTGCTGATGGAGGTTCTACTTACGGTTCTGATCTATCAGGTTCACTCTCAACTAGTGATTGGTATAGAGGATATAAAGAAAATCAAGTTATAACAAACCCAAGTTTTTGTGTAAAACTAGGAACGAATGGTGATAGTATTGCTATAGATTATACTCAACTCGAATCAGCTACTTTTATTAGCGGGCGTATTCCTACTACAAGTACTTCTTTAACACGATATATAGATAAACTAAGTATGCCTTCGACAGATAACTTAGCAAGTTCAACTGGTAGCTTTTTCGTAATTGCAGATACTTGGGATACAAGTACAAGTAATAAATTTATTATGGATGCAGGAGGTAACCCAACAAAGGTTCCTATGCATATTCGTTCAGGTCAAGGAAATGGTTCTGGCGGTATTCTCGGTAGAACTACTACATATGAAGGTACAGAATGTTCATATAGTTCAGTTAACGTTCAACCAAAAACATTAACCAAAATGGCTTCAAGGTGGGATAAACCAAACAATACTCGAGGAACAACTGCTTCTGGTTCTTCTTTTACTGATTGTACATTTACCTCAAACCTAGGTATGGCTGCTTCGAGTTCACTCGTACTTGGTGATGCTTATTTACAAGACGGCACTAGAACACTGTGGGGTCATATTAAAAATTTACGTTCTTGGAGCGTAGCTTTGTCTGAATCACTTCTTTCAATAGCTACTGCTGGTGCAACGAATGAAATTGGTTCGGTACCAACTGTTACTGCTTCATCAAGTTCAATTACAACAACAGCCGCAACACTTAATGCTTTAATATCTGATACAGGTGGTGAAAATGCTAGTGCTAAAGGTTTTAACTACGGTACTACAAATGCATATGGTGCCACTACAACAGAAACAGGTAGTTTTGATATTGGATCTTTTACTACGAGTTTATCTGGCCTTACATGTAATACAACTTATTACTATAGAGCGTATGCAACAAGTACAAGTGGAATAGGATATTCATCAGGTGATACATTTACAACATCAAGCTGTCCACCCTCAGTAACTAATCCTACTGTTACGGCTTCATCTACAACTGCAACAACAACTACTACAATTACGTTAAATGGAAATATTACTTCAACTGGTAATGAAAATCCTAGTTTAAGAGGGTTTAACTATGGTACGACTGTATCTTACGGTACATATACTATTGAAAGTGGATCATTTGATGTGGGAAGTTTCTCAAGTTTTATATCAGGACTTACATGTAATACTACATATTATTATCAAGCTTATGCAAAAAATAGTAATGGTACAAGCACATCTGCTGGTGATACATTTACTACTACAACTTGTCCAAGTGACAATCAATCAAGTTCAACAAGTACAAACCCGCAACCTATTTATTTTTCAATGGGGCAGAGAATAATGCCAATGGTATATAACAATATTCCAAATGCCCCATTGTTCTCAAATAACTTACAAATAGGTAGTATTGGGTCTGAAGTAAAGAAATTGCAAAGATTTTTGAATGATAAAGGTTTTATTGTTTCAAAAAATGGTCCAGGATCAAAAGGGAAAGAAACTGAATTATTTGGACCGTTGACTAAAAATGCTTTAATTAAATTCCAAATTGCTAATAATATTAGACCAGCAAATGGTAGTCTTGGTCCCTTAACTAGAAAATTAATAGAAAAATTAAATAAATAATATATTAAATATAACTTATAATAGTATTGTATAATGTAGTCATATTAATTAAATTAAAAACATGCTTAATTTTTCTTCATATTTATTATCAAGTGCTTATTCTTCAATTTTACCTCTATTTAATCTAGGTAGTTCAGTTGCTTCTGTTAGTAATGCAGGTGATTCTTTGAATGCTATTCCTGTGGCTATATTTACTTTATTCGGTTTCTTTTGGTTTATCACACTGGCTTTAGGAATACTTATTTTTGTTTCATTATGGAAAATATTTGTTAAAGCAGGTAAACCTGGTTGGGCTTCATTTATACCTATTTATAACACTATTTTATTACTTGAAATAACCAATAAACCAACTTGGTGGATTATTTTAATGTTTATTCCATTTGTAAATATTGTTATTGCTTTCATATTAACTTACGATTTAGCAGTTTCTTTTGGTAAGGGTATAGGATTTACAATAGGACTTATATTATTACCTTATGTATTTTATCCAATACTTGCTTTCGGTGATTCACAATATATTGGTATAAATTCAAACATGGCAAGTGTTTAGTAAATGAAAAAAAATATTAAAATAATAATTGCAGTTATATTAGCAATAATACTCGCTATTATTTTGTATAGAAATTATTATTTTCTCTTTTCAAATTTATTTATTTCAAAACCTCCAGTTTCAATTTACCCCGAGATTATTTACCCAGGAGATCCTATCTTTATTACTATAAATGCTAGTTCTACACCCAAGAAAATAAGTCTTGATAATAAAGTTATTCCAAGCTTTTATTTTAATGGTGCAAACAATGCTTTATTTCCAACTGATTTTTATGAAAAGAAATTGCAACATAAAGTTTCAGTTGAACTTAATAATGGAATGATAATAAATAAAGATATTATTTTGACTACTAGAGAAAAGATAGAAAAACCACTAGGTATACCTGAAAAACTTGGAGGAAATACTCCACAAGCAGGGAAGGCTCTTGTAAATAATTTAGCAAATGAAAACTATATTTTAAATAATATTCAAAGTTCTGCAAAAAT
>CAZFXF010000012.1:6685-9994 GCA_964522965.1 uncultured Candidatus Saccharibacteria bacterium | reverse complement strand
ATAAAGATAAATGGTATATCAATAGATCCTGCAACATTTATGAAATTTTTCAAGATTATATAAAATATTATGTATGTTAGTATGTTATTCATAAATAAATAAAAATATGCAAAAAATAATAATAACTGTAATAGTGATAGTAGCAGTGATAGGAGGTGTTTTTTATATGAAAAATAAATCAAGTTCAACACCACAGACCTCAATTCCAAATGAAAGTATAAATACAGCAAGCACTACACAAGCAACAAGTACAAATCAAAATAATTCAACTGCTAGTACAACAACAAATACAACAAACACTACAGCAAGTACAACAGTAAAGACATATAAGATATCAGATATTGCTATGCATAAAGATAGTAAGGATTGCTGGACAACTATAGGTGGAGAGGTTTTTGATCTTACTACTTGGATAAAGCAACACCCAGGAGGGGATAAGGCAATATTATCTATTTGTGGAATAGACGGAACAAAAGCTTTTGAAGGTCAACATGGTGGAAAAGCAAAGATAGAGATGAAGCTTGAAACATTCAAGATTGGAAATCTTTCAAAATAGTTAAAACTTAGTGTTATAATACTACCAAATGAGAGGTGGTAAGAATAAAAAATCTAGTGCACTTTTAGAAGATGTATTTTATATCTTTATAGGTATAGTTATAGCTATTGTTTTTTCTAGATCAGGTTTGGTTGATCAATTATATGGAGTTTTGGGAAATAGTATTCTCGCTTGTTTTATTGCTGGAATATTTTTTACTTCTGCTTTTACTATTGCACCCAGTTCAATATTTCTTGTACATATTGCCCAATCTCTTCCAATACAAACTGTTGCATTATGGGGAGCTCTAGGAGCAGTAGTGGGCGATCTTATATTATTTCTATTTATTAGAGATAGATTTGCCGAAGATTTATTAAAAAGCTTTAAGCCTAGTTTTACAAAACACATCTTTAAATCTTTCCATTTAGGATTTTTAAAGTGGTTTTCTCCAATACTAGGGGCTTTTATTATTGCTTCACCTTTACCTGATGAACTAGGTCTTACACTTATGGGTTTATCAAAGACAAGACTTTATATACTTATACCAATATCATTTATTATGAATATGATAGGTATAAACGCAATTGTCTGGTTTTCACATATTATATAGTTTTTAATTTGATTTATGTGCTAAAATTAAAGGAAATATGTCGCACATTTCTTCCAATACAGCATACGATTCAAAAATAATAGCTTTTGATCTTGATGGTACTCTCTCAAAGAGTAAAGAAAAAATTTCTCCTAGTATATCGTCATTATTAAACTTACTTAGTAAAAAAAGAAAGATACTTATAATATCTGGTGGTTCTTTTGAACAATACAATAAACAATTAATTCCTTTTATTGAACCAAATGAAAACTTTATTTTATTGCCACTTGAAGGTAGTGAAAGGTTTGAGTATTCAAGAAAAACAGAAAAATGGGAAATGACTTTTAAAAAAGAATTTCCAAAAGATATTAAAAAGGATGTGGTAAATGTTTTAAATAAAATAATAAATTCAGGTAAATACGATATACCAAGTATTCATGAAGGATCATATATAGAAGATAGGGATACAGAAATAGCTTTTTCTGCTTTAGGCCAAAATGCACATATAAAAGAAAAAGAGAATTGGGATAAAGATCATAAGAAAAGAGATAAAATAAAAAAAGAGATTGAAAATGAAATTCCAAATGTAGCTGTAACAATAGGAGGTACTACAACAATAGAAGTTTTAACGAAAGGGTGGAGTAAAGCAGTGGGTCTAATTTATTATATAAAACAACATAATTATAATAGTAAAGATATATTGTTTATTGGCGACGCAATCTTTCCTGGAGGAAATGATTATTCAGTTTTTGAAAGAGATATTAAATGTATAAAAGTAAATGGTCCACAGGATACTGAAATGATTCTTGAAAAAATATTATTACAAGATAGTACACCAAAATCTGATAATCCAATTGCATATTTTTCTATGGAATATGCTCTAGATCATAATCCTTTAATGTATGCAGGGGGGCTTGGTGTATTGTCAGGAGATTATTTATTACAAGCAAGTAAGGATAAAGTTCCCCTAATAGCTTTTGGTTTGAAATATAGTGATGCGCCTCCTGATGACTTTTTTGAATTAAAGGATAAAAATGGCAATATTGTTCTTATATCAATACCTATTGAACAAGATATAGTAAAAGCAAAAGTATGGCAGAGAAATATAGATAAAGATGGAATAGTAAAACTTTATCTTTTTGATACTGATGTAAAAGAAAATAATGAATTTGATAAAAAAATAACTAGAAATCTTTACGATCCTATTTTCTTATCTAGATTAAAACAACAAATTGTTTTAGGAATTGGAAGTATTAGACTTATTAAATATTTGGAAATTAATCCAAGTATTTATCATTTGAATGAAGGACATACAAGTTTTGTTGGTTTTGCAATTTTAAATGAAATGCCTATTTCAGAATGTACAAAAATAGTTGGGACAAAACATACTATTCTTCCAGAGTCAGGTTTATTTATAAAATATATAGATTTAAAAAATATTCTTGAACAATATTGTAATAATAATAAAAAGGATATTAATAATTTATTTGATATGGGTAAATATGAAGGGGATCCAGAGTTATTTTCTACTACAAAGTTCTTGATGAAAATATCAGTAAGATCAAATGGTGTAAGTATTCCACATGTTGATTTTGAAAAGAAAGCCCACCCAAATAGTAAATTAATTCCAATAACGAATGGTGTATATATAGATCGTTGGCAATCAAAAGAATTAAGAAATATTAATTCAATAACAAATGAAGAATTGGCAAATATAAGAAAGAGGCTACGTTCAGTTATGATTGATTTTGTAAAAGAAAAAACTGGAATAACATTAAATAAAAATATCTGTACACTTGTTTGGGCAAGAAGATTTGCTATGTATAAGAGACCATATTTATTATTCTCAGACGAAGAAAGAATAATGAATATACTTTTGAATAAACATTATCCAATGCAAATAATTATTTCAGGTAAACCTCATGAAGCCGATATAGAAGGACAGAAGATTATGAATAAAATTATTGAACTTGAAAAAAATCCAAAAATAAAAGGAAGGTTGGCGTATATAAAAGGTTATTCAACAGAAATATCTGAGAACTTAGTAAAGGGTGCTGATATATGGATAAATACACCTGAAATGGGTAAAGAAGCTTGTGGAACAAGTGGTATGAAATCAGGATTAAATGGAGCGGTACAATTAACAGTTCCAGATGGTTGGGCGGGTGAGGTTAATTGGAATGGA
>CAZFXF010000012.1:4928-6585 GCA_964522965.1 uncultured Candidatus Saccharibacteria bacterium | reverse complement strand
ATGATTCCTAGGTATTTGTTTATAGAGGATCAAAAATATAATTTGGAAATGGAATATCAAAATTTGAATGTTCCAACAGGAGTTTTGGAAGGAGAAGATGGACAAAAGACACTCGTGTGTAATATAAAAAAGTTTACTCCAAATGATAAAAATGATATTTCAAATAACTTTATTACATATTTTCTTGAAAATATGGAATATTATGAACAAAGGGCAAATGTATATGGATATGCAGATGATCCAATACGCTGGGCATTATTATGTAGAGGAGCGCTTGAATTTATAAAACAAAGTAATGATTGGGTTCCAGATATTATTGTTGGTCTAGATTGGCAAGCTGGTCTTATTCCAAACTATATAAAAACAATATATGCAAAAGATCCGGTAATAGGCAGAATATCAACTGTATTTTCAATTCATAATTTATTTTTTCAAGGAATGTTTGACCATCATTTTGTCTCTGAAATGGATTTTGATGATGGTCATTCAGCAATACCAAGTTTCTTTAATCCAAGACTATTCAAATTGAATTTGATGCGAAGAGGAATTATGTATGCCAATGTAGTAAATACAGTTTCTCCAAGTTATGCAAAAGAAATAATGTCAAAAGAGTATGGGGAGTTACTAGATGAATTGCTAAGAGAAAGAAGGGCTGTTTTAACTGGAATATTGAATGGTATTGATTATGATGTTTGGGATCCAGAAAATGATCCTCATATATCTTTTAAATATAATAAAAAGAATATATCTGAAAGAACAAAAAATAAAACCGTACTTCAAGAAAGATTCAATCTCCCAGTAAATAAAGATGTATTTTTACTTTCTATAGTAAGTAGACTAACCAGACAAAAAGGTTTTGATTTACTTATGAGTACTCTGGATTTAATTGCACAAGAATTACCAATTCAGCTAATAGTAGTAGGTGAAGGTGATTCTGATCTAATGGCATTTTTTCATGGTTTAGAAACAAAATATCCAGATAAGGTTGCTACACATTTGAAATTTGATAGTGTTTTACCGCATCTTGTTTATGCAGGAGCAGATGCAGTTCTTGTTCCATCTCGTTTCGAGCCATGTGGCTTAGTCCAAATGGAAGCTATGAGAATGGGTTGTATTCCTATTGTTCGTAAAACAGGAGGATTGGCTGATAGTGTTGAAGATTATAATCCAAATAAAGGAACTGGAACGGGTTTCGTTTTTGAAAGATTTGATCCATATTCACTTATGATTGCTTTAGTTAGAGCTTTTGAAAATTTCCGAGATAAGAAAAAGTGGCAAGAACTTACAAAAAGAGCAATGTTGAAGGATTTTTCTTGGGACAGTTCAGCAGAAAAGTATTTGGAATTAATGAGAAGAGCAATAAAAATTCATAATAAAAATTAATAATATATTTTAAATATATGAAGTGGGCCAATTTTTTACATATTTATCAACCTGCAGATCAACAACCAGATATTTTAAAGGCAATAGTTGATCAGTGTTATAGACCGATTATCTCTCATATAGCAAATACAGAAAACATAAAAATAACTTTAAACATTACAGGTGCTCTTATAGAACTTTTTGATAAACATGGTTATAAAGATATTATTGAACAATTAAAACAAGCAGGGGAGCAAGGAAAAATTGAATTTACAAGTTCAGCAAAATATCATGG
>CAZFXF010000012.1:1543-4828 GCA_964522965.1 uncultured Candidatus Saccharibacteria bacterium | reverse complement strand
AGATTGAGTAATCTTATAATGTCTGCAGTTGTAAGATCAAAAGAAACTTTATTACAAGCAATGAAACAAGATTTGCAAAGTGAGAGATATATTGTCACTGCTATGGATGGTGAGACATTCGGACACCATAGACCAGGTCTTGAAAAAATGCTTTTTGATATTTTTGATACAAAGGATTTTAATCTTGTTACAATTTCAGATTTATTAAAAGATAAAAGAGATATAGTAGAAATTTCTCCTGTACCTTCAACATGGGCAAGTAGTAAAGAGGATATAGAAAAGGGAATTCAGTTTTTGTCTTGGAAAGATCCAGAAAATAAAATCCATGCTTGGCAGTGGGAGCTATTTTATTTAGTTAGAAATGAAGTTGAAAAAATAGATAAAAAAAGTCCAGTGTATGAAGAAATAAAAAAGAAAATGGATATTGGAACAGCAAGTGATCACTTTTGGTGGGCTTCAGCAAAACCTTGGTGGAGTCTTGAAATGATTGAAGATGGTGAATATAGACTACTTGAAACTGTAAGAATGATACCTGGAGTTTCAGAAGAAATTTTACGTAAAGCAAGAGATTTATATGAAAAAATAATTTCAACTGCTTTTCAGTGGCAAAGGACAGGAAAGATAAGATCAATGATGACAAGTCAAAATTCAATTCTGAGAATTCCATTTAAAGATAGAACCATTGGTCGTGGTGGTGCAGAAGAAGGTGTTTATCATGCTTTTATAGATATGATGAAAACACAAGAAAAATTAGCTTCACTAAAAGGTGAATATGAAAAAGCTATACTCTGGAGAGATTCAATATATAAGCTAGAAAATAAACTAGATATTTATGACACCATAAATGCTATAGATTTATTGAGGATAGAATTGCCAAATGAAGAAGTAGAAAAAACTATATTGAAATATAAAGAAAAGTATAGAGCAATAAGAGGAGGTCAACCAGAACAAAGAGGAAGTTAATATTAGAAATTTACTAATTCAATTTCAGGAAGTTTTTTATAATTAGGATTTTTTATAAATTCAATTTTACCGTTTTTTTCTATAACATAGTAACCAGCACCATGTAGTTTTTTGAATGGTTCATAATCAGCGTGTCCTGGAAATGATACTGCATTATTTTCATCAAGGTTTACAGGACTATCATCACGTGTGACTAACCATGTTTTTCCTATATTTATACCAAGATGACCCATACCAGAAGGTATAAATACGCTATCTCCAGCTTTTACTTTTATTGCTTTAAAACTTTTAATTTCATCATCAGTCCCATCTCTTTCTTGAAGTATTATTATTCCTTCACCTGAAAGGATATGATAAGTCTCATCTAGTTTACCTACATGATAGTGTCCATAAGTCTTTATATATTCTCCATCTACAGTCCCTGTTTCCCAAACTGTAATATTACCTTTATCACTACCTCCACGAATCATATAATAATGGTTTTCTGGTCCCTTAGCTTCGGGATTCATGAGTACATCTTTCATCTCTTTTTGACTTCTACATGCATATGGTGATTTCATATATATAATAGTAGCATTAGAATAAAAATTAGCATATAATGCGTTTATGAATATAAAAAGATTTTTAAATTGGGGAATATTTATAGTTATTTTAGGACTTATTGTTTGGGGTATGGTTGCTGCATCAAATAAACAGGCAAGGGATGGAGCAAACCTCAATCTTCCAAGTAAGATAGTTGAAACTGATCATATCCTTGGTCCAAAAGATGCATCTGTAACTGTTGTTGAATATGGTGATTTTGAATGTCCAGCTTGTGGAATGTATTATCCAGTTGTAAAAAAGCTTACCGATGAATTTGGAACTACAAGTATGAGATTGGTATTTAGACATTTTCCTCTAACTCAACATGCAAAAGCAATTCCAGCAGCAAAGGTTTCAGAAGCAGCAGGTAGACAAGGAAAGTTTTTTGAAATGTATGATTTACTATATGAAAATCAAGATGAATGGGTAAAAGCTAGTTCATCAGATATTGTATTTGAAGGTTATGCAAAGAAACTAGGATTAAATATAGAAAAGTTTAATAGTGATATAAAAGATCCTGCAATAGATATAATCATCGACAATGATTTTAAAGGTGGAGCAAAAGGTGGTGTAAAAGCTACTCCAACTTTCTTTGTAAATGGTAAATCAATACCAAATCCACAGACCTATGCTGATTTTAAGAAAATAATAGAAGATGCAATTATTACCAAATAATATACCAAAGTGGGTTTTTATTCTGTTATTCATAGTAGCTACTATAGGTTTTGCTGATGCTACATTTTTAACTTTTGAGCACTATAGAAATACTATTCCACCTTGCCTTACATCCGGTTGTGAAAGTGTTCTTACAAGTGTTTATTCTGAAATATTTGGTATACCTGTAGCTTTGGGGGGAGCATTGTTTTATGTAGGAATGCTTATTGGTCTATTCTTATATATTGATTTCAAAAAAGAATGGATATTACGTAGCACACTCGCTTTTACATCCGTTGGATTCTTATTCTCTGTATGGTTTGTTTATGTACAAGCATTCTTATTAAAAGCATTTTGTCAGTATTGCATGCTTTCTGCTACGACTTCAACTATATTATTTATCACAAGTCTATTTATTTTTATTAAATATAGAAATAAAGAAATTCCAGTTTAGGCTATTTTTTAAATTAAATAAATGGATAAAATAATTGATATAACAAAACCAAGTGAAGATTATATTCTTTTGGATTCTGGTGACGGGGAAAAGTTAGAGAAATTCGGAGAATATATATTAAGACGACCGGATCCCCAAGCTCTTTGGAAAAAGAGACTTGATGAAAAAGAGTGGAAAAAAGCCAATGCAAGTTTTGAAAGAAATGAAGCACAAGCAGAATGGAAGTATAAAGATAAAAAATTAGATAAATGGTCTATTGATTTTTCTGATTTAAAATTTTGGATAAAACCAACAGCTTTTAAACATACAGGTATATTTCCTGAACAAACTGTTAATTGGGATTGGACTAGAAAAATAATAAAGGAAAATAGTTATAAAAAAGAAATAAATGTATTAAATTTATTTGGTTATACAGGTGGAGCAAGTTTGGCTTGTGCTCAAGCTGGAGCAAAAGTAGTTCATGTTGATAGTTCAAAATCAGCAATAACTTGGGCAAAAGAAAATGCAGAAATATCAGGTCTAAACGATAAACCAATAAGATGGATACTAGAAGATGTAAGACTTTTTGTTGAAAGAGAAATAAAAAGAGGAAATAAATATGATGCCATAATTATGGATCCTCCAGCTTTTGG
>CAZFXF010000012.1:0-1443 GCA_964522965.1 uncultured Candidatus Saccharibacteria bacterium | reverse complement strand
CCTTGCGGTATTTTTGCTAGATGGAAAGGGTAAAATGTGCTAGTATGTCTGCATGGAAAATCAAAAAAATAATGTTTGGAAAGTTGCCTATTATGTAGGTATATTATTAGCCGTATTTTTAGCTGTAATATCTATAAAAGAGCTAAAGTCAATTGGTTATGTAGGAGATGAATTAAACTATGTAAAGCAAATATCAATAAATGGTAGCGGAGAAGTTATTGCTATACCAGATGTTGCTAGTTTTTCATTTTCAGTAACAGAAAATGCAAAGGTAATAGCTGATGCACAAAATAAAGCTAGTGAAAAAATAAATAAAGCTCTAGATGCACTGAAAGCAGAAGGAATAAAAGAAAGTGATCTAAAAACAACTTCATATTCAATCAACCCTCATTATGAATATACTCAAGGTATATGTACTAACTATTCATGTCCTCCAGGGAAATCAGTATTATCTGGTTATGATGTAGTACAAAGTGTTGAGGTAAAAGTAAGAGATACAAAGAAAATTGGAAAAGTATTGGAAATACTTGGTAGTCTAAATGTTCAAAATATAAATGGCCCAGTTTTCTCAGTTGATGATATAAAGAAAATAAAAGAACAAGCAAGAAATAAAGCTATAGAAAATGCTCAAATAAAGGCAAAAGAATTGTCTGATAAACTTGGTATAAAACTTGGAAAGATTACAAGTTTCTATGATTCGAGCGATGATACCGCATACCCTTATGCTAGAGAAGGAATGGGAGGTGATATGATATATTCAGCAAAAGTAGCAACAGCTGTAGCACCTCAAGTGCCACAAGGTGAACAAAAGATAGTTGTTAACGTATCTATAACTTATCAAATAAAATAATATTTGGTAAAATATAAGAGCAGAGCAGACCTTTCAGGTCTGTTTTGCTTTGTGTGTATTTATATTGACATTGGTCTTAAAAAAGCATATATTATACATACATCCCCGGGAGGGGTTTTTTAATAGAAAAAAATATGAAAATAGGAGAATATATAAAAGAAACAAAAGCAGAAATGAGTCACGTTAGTTGGCCAACAAGAAAGCAGGCAATATCATATACAATTATGGTTATTGGCGTATCTGTTATTACCGCTTTATTGTTAGGATTATTTGATTATATATTCAGCAGACTTCTAACCCTCCTTTTCTAGTTTAAAATAAATATTTAAATAAAAATATGAATAAACAACAAAACGACGGAAAAAGAAATTGGTATGCAATACATACATATGCTGGATATGAAAATGCAGTTGCCCGCAATCTAAAACAGCGTATTGAATCTCTAGGAATGGAAGAAAATATCTTCAATGTAATAGTTCCTACAGAAAAGAAGATAAAAATAAAAGCAGGTAAAAGAGTAGAGGAAGAAGAAAAGATTTATCCTGGATATGTACTTGTTGAAATGATAGTTACAGATGATTCTTGGTTCGTAG
>CAZFXF010000011.1:0-14579 GCA_964522965.1 uncultured Candidatus Saccharibacteria bacterium | reverse complement strand
CACTTACTACAAGTTATCTCTACCCTACTCATACCATGT
This sequence comes from uncultured Candidatus Saccharibacteria bacterium, assembly GCA_964522965.1. Classification (GTDB taxonomy): domain Bacteria; phylum Patescibacteriota; class Minisyncoccia; order Phycocordibacterales; family PALSA-1337; genus CAIOGI01. Next base: position 14,540 of record CAZFXF010000011.1, on the reverse strand, counting down.
GAATCGTCGGGAGTTTCCACCACACTACCAGGCACTGCTTGGTCAAAACTTGGCCATCCGGTACCTGAGTCAAACTTTGCTTCAGAAGAAAACAAGTCTTGCCCGCAAACTTTGCATTTATACATTCCGTCTCTGTCATCGTGAAGCAACTTTCCTGAAAAAGGAGCTTCTGTGCCCTTTTCTCGCAAAACATTGTACTCTTCAGGCGTTAGTTTTGCTTTTAATTCTTCTTCGTTAATTTCCATAGTGTTTTGATTTATCATTTAATAAATTTGCATACTCTTTCACTACTTTCTCCAGCTTAGGATTTATCACTATTTCACAATAAGGTTGATCCTTATTTCTTTCATAGTAGTCCTTATGATACGCCTCAGCATCAAAAAAGGCTTTGAGAGGCACGACTTCTGTAACTATTGGTCTTCCTTGTTTACTCGATGCATTTAGCTCCGCAATAAAACTTTCAGCCTCTTCTTTTTGCTCTGGCGTTGTGTAGAAAATCACAGATCTATACTGCGTACCAACATCTGCACCCTGTCTGTTAAGTGAAGTTGGGTCGTGTGAACCAAAAAACACAGTCAGTAAGTCTCTATATTTTACTTGATCTGGATCAAATTCAATTTTCACACACTCTGCGTGACCACTGTCACCGATACTCACCTCTGCGTATGTAGGATACTTCATATTTCCTCCTGAGTACCCAGGCACAACACTATTCACACCCCTTAGCATTTTGAAAACTGCCTCTGTACACCAAAAACATCCTCCACCAAAAACAGCTATTTCATTTTTCATACTCACATTATACATCAAAAAACCACCCTGTGGTGGCTTTTTGATTTATTTCAGTATTCCGATTTTATAAGCTACTAAAGTATTTACCGCCTTCGTGTCTCCATTGTGCTGAGCTAGAAATCCCGCAGTTCCATCTACTCCACACATTCCTTTTATTGCTGATTGACCACCTGGGTGTTTAGCAATCCAACTTGTTAGGTTGTAGACACCACCCGAAACAACTGACCAACAATCTGTTGAAGTATTGTGAGTAGAAACTTGAACCAGAGTGTATGAAGCAAATGTAGGTGTAGAAGGTGCTGTGCTTGTTGAAGTAGTTGGCTGTTGTACTGGTTGTACGATCACAGCACCCCCGCGAGAATCATCGTCGTCTTCATCCTCATCCTCATCTTCGTCATCATCACGGTCATCTGAATCATGCTTACTATCTTCTTTCTTTATTTCTTTAGATTTTGCTGAAGTTGGAGCAGTCATTCTTACAGCAGACATCATGATTACACCATCATCACTTCCACCAGATCGTCCCTTTTTAGAAGCAAATATACCTGCAAATGTAGGGCTATTTGAAGCGGAGTTAGAGATGGTAACAAAAGTACTAAAGTGCTCATCTATTTCTTTCTCAAAATCCTTACTAACCTTTTCTGCTACTTTTTTACTATCACCTTTTTGTTTAACTTTTTCCAGATTTTTATTTAGTGACTCTACTTTTTTAGAAAAGTTTGCTTGTATCGCCTGACTTTGTACTTCAGTAAGGTTACCTGCAACAGAAAGTTTTTCAGCCTCATCCAGTCTAGTAGAAACTTGCTTTAGATCAACTTGAGCTCGAGCTTCCGGTGAAATTGCTAAAAGTGACTCCACATTTTCATTTACTCCAGTCTTAACTCCATACAAAGTGTCTCCCGGAAGAGCGTTCTGCGCATAGTAACTTGTACCTGCGCCAGAAACCAAAAGAATAATAGCTAGTGCTGGCATAAGGTACATAGATCTATAACTGAAGAAGCTAGAAAAACTCATGGTTGTTTTAACAGGAATTTTTGTTGAATACATATAACTAGAAATCCGCTCTTTTATCAAAGAGTTTTCTTTCATACTCAAACCCACCTTCTTTGCAGAATCTAGAGTATCTTGTATTTCTTTTGTTAATTCTTCGTTATTCATGGTGAAATAATTCTTTTAATTTTGATATGCCTCTGTGAACGTGAACTGAAACTGTGTTTTCTGACTCACCTGTTATCTCTGCGATCTCACTCAAACTTAGCTCTGAAACGTACCTCATAAAAACAGCTTCTTTGTATGGCGGCGGAAGTCGCTCAAGTAGCTCCATAGCTCTTTTGCTTTCCATTCTGTCATTTGCATCCATACCTTCTTCTGCAACTGGGACAAACCCCTCCTCTTCCATACCGTCTAGTGATACTGATTTTTTCTTTCTATATTCGTCCACAATGAGGTTGTTCATTGTTCTATATAGAAATGCTCTCATATTTAAAATGGTTTTACCCTTAGCAATATAGTCCCAAGTTCGCACAAAAGTCTCCTGTAGAATGTCTTTAGCAAGCTCCCTGTCGTGGACCTTGAAAAAACATTGCCTAAAAAGCGCATCTGAGTTTTCGTCATATGCTCTCAGGAAATCCCTTTGCATTTGTTCTATATTCATAGACGTCTTATTATACCACTTATTACAGGTCTTTTGGAGACCTCTCTACCTAGTCTCTCAGCATATTCCAAAGGAAAAATGACACCATGGAAACAGCAAAACATACAGCCCCAAATGTATCCTCTCTTGGAAAAGACGCAAAATGAGTAAGTGGAAGTGGAAGTGTCTCAGGGTGAAACACAGCGTTCATAGCAATATATACCCAACCCGAAAAACCAAATACGGATAGTGTCAAAGTTAAAGCTTTAAAAAACTTTTTAATCATTATATTCCTTTAGATATTAAATCTTTAAGGACATCATGGGCAGGTTTAAAGCTTCCATCAAACCTAACTAGTCCGAAAAAGTTTTCATTTGAAGTTGGTTCAAAACCACTATCAAGATATGTATAGTAGAACAGAGGTCCTGCCCATGATGATTTTTTATACAACTCTATAGAATCAGAAATTGTCTCCGCTTGCTTCTGTTCAGTTAAATACCATTTTGGATCCGGACCCCCAGTAGGCACACCAAATTCTGTAAGCCAAATTCTCTTATTTGAATCATTGTATTTCGCCATTATTGTTCTAACACTTCTATTAGCGAGTCCCATTCTTCCCCAACCATTATCTTTATTATCAGACGGCAACTGTGGGAAGGTATAAGGATGAAAACCAATAGCATCAAAGTAATTTTTTGCTCCGTTTTGATACATACATTCAATAAACTCGAGCGGAGCAATATTAACATCAGTTGTTGAAACCTGTGCAACCCCACCAGTAATTATAAAAGCCTGAGAGTCAGCAATTTTCATAGCAGGATATGTTGCCTTAAGTAGCTCAGAGTATGCCTTACAATCTGCTTTTGTAGCCCAAAAATCATAACTATTTGGTTCGTTCCAAATTTCCCAATAATGAACACCCTTTTTCCTATATCTTTTCACAGCCTCAGATGCAAAATCTGCAAAATTCTCTGGATATTGCGGAGGACAGTGTGAACCACCTCTACAGCCGGGAACTCTAGCCCATTCAGGTGAATAAGTTAGTATAGGAAGAGCTTTTAAGTTATTTTTGGCAAGTGCATCCACTATCCTATCGTACTTTGCCCAATCATATTTATCTCTAGACCATTGCTGTACAAATCCCCATTCAATATCAAATCTAACCCATTTTATCCCCATACTTGCGATACCCCTCAACTCCATATCAAGGGCTGCATCACTGAAACCGACTAACTTACTGCCTGCTGCAATTCCTATTTCGTGTCCGACCTGAACTGGTTTTGGTTTTATAACCGGAGAAGTAGTTCCGGTCGTAGTAGTTCCATCACCAGATGTTATAGGAGTAGATGTGCCAATTGGATAATCAATAGGCTCCTCATTTTTTATATGATAGTCAATATCGAGAATAGTATTGTTCTGGTAGTAGTAAAGTAATCCAAAAAATACAAGTAGCATAAAACCACAGACTATTATTGTGTGAATATTATGCTTTACTCTATTTTTATACATTTTCACTATTATATACTAAAAAATGGCTTATGTTAAGAGCTAAAATGAATTATCATTGACAATACACCAAAATTCATATAAAATTTTTTAATTCATGTTAACAGATAGAATCAAAGAAGTTTGGAATAATTTTCAAGATGATAAACTTTTTAGAAACTCTGTTTATCTAATTTTGACCACTATTTCTATGGGTGGTTTTGGTTTTATTTTTTGGCTAATATCTACCAGAGTTTTTTCGCCAGAAGAAATAGGATTGGGAACAACATTAATTTCTACAGTATCACTTATTTCACTTATAAGTCTTTTCGGTTTCAATAGCACGTTGATAAGATTTCTACCTAACTCAAAAAATAGAAGCGGAGAAATAAATACCGCATTTACTTTAGTTACCATAATAACTCTTATATCTTGTATTATTTATTTATCTTTCTTACAATTTTTTACTCCCAAATTACTTATATTAAGAGAAAATAATTACTACATTATCGGCTTCATAATTATTGCAATCCTTTCCTCAATAAATACTCTTACAAATAGCATTTTTATCGCCTACAGAGCGACTGAGTACAACCTATTTACTGATGGTTTTATAGTAAGTATAAGCAAACTTTTACTTCCAATATTTTTTCTAAGCTTGGGTGCATACGGAGTCTTTTTCTCAGCCGGAATTGCAACTTCCATAGGAATGGTGGCAAGCATAGTAATACTTGTTTATAAATTTAACTATTTTCCAAAACCTACCATAGAAGGTAGTGTGATTAAAAAAATATTTGAATATTCATTTATCAACTATTTAGGTAGTTTATTATCAACATCACCCTCACTTATCCTGCCAATTATAATAATAAATAAAATTGGGGCTTCAGAATCAGGCTATTTCTTCTTGTGTTTTATGCTCATCAACATTCTTTACACAATCTCAGTATCCACATCACAATCATTATTTGCAGAAGGCTCGTATGGTGAAGATATGCTCTTAAAACTTCTAAAAAGGTCAGTGAAATTACTTTTTATAAGCATGATACCAGCTAGTATTGTACTTGCTTTACTCGGTCCTTTTGTACTTAGTTTTTTTGGAGAATCATATAAGGCTGGAGGCGCAAGTGTAATCGTCATACTTTCACTTTTTTCTCCCGTTGTAGCTATGTATAACCTTGGCAATACCTTACTAAAAATTAGAAAGCAAATGTTCTCAATAATATTTGTAAATGCTGTTTATGCAATTTCTATATGTGGACTTTCATATATATGGGCTGAAAAAGGCTTAGCTTGGATAGCGTTTGCATGGGTAATCGGCAACTTAATATCAGGAGCTTTTGCTTTTATAATGATCTACCTTTATAAGCACTTACCTACACCGAAGGAATCCTAGTTATATCTATACAGATTTAGAATTGAGTATAAAACACCTCTTAAATAATAAAAATCTAAAAACATAATCTTTCTCAATATTTTTTCAGTAATATTTTGCCCATCTTTTACATTACTCAATAACACAACTAGTGTTTCTTGAATATCTTTTCTTAAATCATTTACCTTCATATACTCTAAGTTTTCCTCATGAAAAATTGCTCCATGACTTGATTCAATGTTAATTTTTTTTAGCAAATTTATGTCTACTTTTTTGGGGAAAGTTTCTGAATTTAATAGTTTACCTGCTAACTCTAAATTAATCATTGTCCTCATACACTTATCACATACACCACAATTAAAATTATCCTTCTTATTTAAGTAACATACCCTAAGAGTCTTTAGAACCATAGGATATTTTGAAATGTAGAAGACCTTCTCCAGTCTAGTAGTGTCTGCCCCATGATGATGAAACTTTGTACTTTCACTGCTCCACAATGAATCCACTTCTGGATGTGATCCCCAGGGAAACATCTGTTTAAAAGTATATGTTGAACCGATATATACATCACTTAACTCTTTTGTAAGTAACAGACCTAATGCGGCTAAACACCCACCATGAGAGTAGTCCCACATAACGATTGGCTCAATTAAATCCCTGATATTACTTTCCACTTTTATCAAATCTACCTTTTCAGTTTTAGAAATATTCTCAATATATTCGGAAGTAGAATCCCACAATGACTTATTTCTAATATTAATATCGTATCCATTTGCTAGAATAAAATAATCAAAAACAATACCATCATCCTTGTTTTTTAAGTAAGTGTAAAACGAATCCACTCCTCCAGAAAAGAATACGGCTCTTTTTTTTACATTATACTTTTCTGAATTTAATCCATTCACATAAACATTTATCTTTTTTAAACCAATATTCCATGATACAAATTTATTTTGAATTCTATCCAAAGAATAATAAAGTTCTTTTGAAACCTCCCCTTCAATATATATATTCTCACCTAAAGACATAGCTGGCACTAAAAATGAAACCAGAAAGGGGCTATAGTCTGTACATATAGAATCCTTGAATTTTTTATCTAGTTTAAAATAAACCCGGTCACTTCCTCCCCACCTTATCTTGCAGTCCACACAAACACGAATATACAGACCATTTTCTTCTATAGTCAGATTATTTATTATCATTATTTTATTTTATTATCGTAAATTTCCTTAACAATATTTATTGTATTCTCTGCCTTTTTTATATAAGGATCTAGATTTTTAGACAATTTTTCCACATACTTCTCTCTTTTATTTACTAAATCGTCAAAAATATTTTTTAATCTAGCACTATCAGTTTTATCTATGTCTATCACCCACTCCTCCAAATCTAAGTCTCTCATTATACCTCTTGTTTTGTGTTCATACTGTATTGCGATTGATGGCACCTTCGAAGTCAATGAAAATATTACGGAGTGAAATCTCGTGCCAATCATATAGTCTAAACCTGCATATATGGATTTTATAGTATTGTGATCAAAATTATCCCTCAGCAAAATCACATTGTCAGTATATCGCATTTTGTCATAAACTCTTTTACTACAAACCCTATCATCATCATTGTGATTTACAACCGTAACTTGAGGGATAAAAATTACCTTAGCACCATATTTTTCTATGATATAATCCAGTAAAATAGCTATATCTTTTTCATACTTATCTTGTGCCTTAGTAGATAACCATTGTCTTACAGTAACACCAACTAGCATATCGGATTTCTGTATTCCCATTTCTAATTTAATGTTTTTAGAATTTATTGTATTAAATTGAAAACCACTATCTACTGAAACAAAAACATTTTGGGCAATACCCCATTTCTTCAAAAGTTCTTCAGATATTTTTTCCCGAACAATCACAGCATCCATTTTTCTAACCACAAATGAAGCAAGTTTTTCCTGAAATAAATTACTGAAAGGGCCAATAGATTGGGAATAACCTATGGTAATTTTTCCCAACAAATAGCTAAATAGTATAGGATGTAATATAAATACTAAAACAAATGTCCCATTAAACCCTGCATTAGCTCTAATATAACCTCCCCCAACAGTGATTATCAAATCTGCGTCTCTATAAGCCTCTATAGTTTGATATACTTTAGAATTAATTTTCAGATCGTATTTAAAAAATCTGTAAAGAATAGCCCAAGTAAATGTATACAAAACCAAATATGATGCGTACACCAGCCTTGTCAGAACATTAGTGCCTCCCTCTCTTGCAAAATACATAAAAGAGTTAATCACGGGAACTCCATCAAATTTTTCATTTACATCTACCTTATCCAGACTTAAAACTTTTATATCAGCAGAATTAAAAACTTTTTTAATATCGCTTATAAGCACACTTAGAAGTGCTGCATCCCCCTTATTATGATTTGAATAAACATGTGAAATTACAATTTTCATTATCTATATATTTGCGAACCACTACTACTGTATATAAGGTTCTTATTGTTTCTTAAAAACTGCATTGGAAACTTATAGTATATAACATCTCCATATACTATTTCCAAAATATTTTCAGTTCTAACATTATCATAGTTAAGATATACGAATGATCTACGTTTTGTTGTTTCAGGCAACAATTCAATATAGGGAGCCAATTTTCCATACGCAACCATTTTAATATCAGAGAAGTGTGCTGCCTGAACCGGTATTCTAGCCCCACTATATTGAGAAACCCATTTAGAGGAAGCTACCTCAGCTGCATGTACCAAATATGAGTCATAATACAAACCACTATTATTTAAATACATTAAAGGTCTAGTACCCCCGGTCACTTGTGGAATAACTCCAGACAATATTAAAAAGAACGCCAGTAGAGTAAATGCAGTCAAATAATACTGTTTGGTAATATTTTTGAATACAATTGAAAACATTGCAGAAAATCCTAAAAGAATAGGTAGAGCCAGTAGCAACAAATTCTGCTGGAATAATCTAAGTAGTCCATAGTTTATAGCCACAGCAGGAAGAATAGTTTGACCTACCATCACAAAAAGAGCTGAATAAGATAGTGCTATATACTCCACGGGCATATCGCGCTCAATTATTTTCTTGAATGTAAATCCCAAAGTCAATCCAATAAGACCTACGAATAGCAGTACTTGTAAAATCTTTGCATAAAGCTGTTTTATCATTATATAAAACTTGTTAAAGTCTATTTCAAAAATTGAATATATTTTTTCACCTACATTTGTTAATGGTGCTATATTTTCTGGTACAGGATAAGTTCTAAATTTTTCAGTTGAACTAAGTGGGAAAAACTCTGTTTGTTTTTCCACCACCTTATTATCCTTTATACTTTCTTTTATAAATAGATCCAAAGATTCTTCAGGAGTGAATTGCTGACCCTTAAATATACTATACTTTGCAGGACCAGTTTGACCATCTAAATTGAATGGATCCTTCAAACTAACTGCTATCTGCTCTATTGTTTGTACGAAACTTGATGAAGTTTTTGTTACAAAAGTCGACCAGAAAATCATAATTCCTGCCAGACCAAAAACGAATACAAATGAAATCAACACTGGTTTCTTATATTGATCTTTATTCCTAACTCTATCTGTATACAAAGTTATCCAATCAGGAGCCTTTTCCCAAAGAACCACGAACCTTAGTATCCTATTTAAAAAGTATGCTGATATCAAAACTGGCACAGCAATATATGAAGTAGAATAATGGGAGAAAATCATTCCCGTACCAAACATAAATAGCAAAAAAGTTCTTTGCTTACCTGAGAAATACTCAGTATTAAGTATTCCATATATCACTAAACCAAAAAATAGAAAAGCGATTCCCTGTCTGTTCAAAAATGCCATATCAACAATATATGTAGGAAAAGTAACATATAACAACCCAACTATAAATGCAAAATTCTTAGAGATATATTGTTTAGCTAAATGATAAACAATAACAACTGGCATTGCTCCCAAAAAATGTATAAAAAACTTATATACATAAAGTTCATTTAGATGGAGAAGCCTATATAAATATGTAGGCAAAATAGTTAAACTTAAACACGCATTGTATGGATCTTGATAAAAAGCCATTTTCCATATTCCAAACTCTTTTGCAAGATAAAAAACGTGGTATTCAAGAAGTATATCGTGACCACTTACAAACCAACCTCTCATTGCATTCATAAGTAAGAATGTCAGAGCAAAAAAGTAAAGAACTACTGGGAATGTATTTTCATTTATCTTTTTTTCAAACAAAACAACAAACATTCCTATTGCAAAAACGACTGATAAGCCAATAAGTGTAAATAGACTATTACCGCCATTGTTCAAACTTAATGCCCCCATACAAACCAATATCGGCAATAATACACATGAAATAATAACAGCATAATCAATTCTCTTAAAATCTGGATACTCAAGTATAAAATGTTTATTTAAATATGCGTTTAGTGAAAACAAAACAGCAATTATTAAATCAAATGTAACTAGAAGTGGGAATGTAGTTAATGGTTTTTCATAGCCTAGTATTGGTAAAATATAGTTTATAATCAAACCAAAAAACATAAGCATGAAAGTACTTATTGCTACGGAATACGCAACACCTAGTGCAAATGGAAGTTTTTTCTTAGTCAAAAGTGGTAAGGTGAAAAGCCCAGGAGTGAGTAATATATAAAACAAACCAACTAATTGACCTAAATACAATACCGAATTTGAATGGTTAGTGAAAATTACAAATAAGTTAAATATTGGTGCAAAAGCTACAAAGTATGCCAACTCTGTAGGTAGGTATTTATTTAGAGAAAAGTTCTGCATGTTTAAATTAAATATTTTCATATACTTTATTTATTTTTATTCCAATTATTTTCCAATCAAAATTATTTGTTACAAATTTTCTACCATTTTCTCCAATAAATCCTGCTTTTGTTTTATCTCTTAACAACTCTACGATTTTTTGAGCAAATAAAGTAGTGTCATCTTCTATAATAACATCCCTACCACTTAGATAATCCACTCCTTCTGCCCCCTTAGAGGTAGATACCACTGGTAATCCTGAAGCCATATACGCCATAATTTTTAATCTAGTACCAGAGCCATATCTAATTGGCGATATTCCAACTCTTGCCTTAGCTAAATACTCTGCAACATCATGAACAAAACCAAGTGGATATATTGATCCATCATTATGTATGCCTTTTTCTTTAAGCCAATCGGACGTCGTACCAACAAAATAAACTTTTACATCAGGAATTCCTTTAATAACAACGGGGTGAATCTCTCGAATATAGTACTCTACGGCATCCGCATTTGGTGGATAAGCAGTACCCCCCATAAATATTAACGAGCTACTTTCACTCGGCTTTATATTTTTATACAAATCAACATCTACACCATTTGGCACTACAATGGTATTTTCGTTATACTTTTCAAAAAATAACTTATCCACTTCTGAACACACCAACACTACATCAGATTTTTTTACTGACTCAACTTCAATAAACTTCAATCTGAAAGCTAAAATTCTACTTACAATTTTTTTAACAATTGGAAATATATTTGAGGTTTCATGTAGTAATTTATACTCAATATTATGACAGTCGATTATAATTTTTACACCATTCTTTTTCAACCAAGGTATGTATTTTTTTATCACATAGTATGAATTTACCTGAGTTAAGTGCACTACATCCGGCATCCTTTTTTTGCAAACCTTAATAAATTCTTCACGTAATCCACTATTACTATAATCATTTATATATGGCGGTATAAAATTAACTAAGATAGATTTTAAGAAATCAAAAATAGTTCTTTTGGGCTCAGGAAAAATATGATTCTTTATTTTCAGTTCTCTCTCAACTACGCCAAAATCTACCGCATCCCCCTTATTTGAAAGACAGAATAACTCCACTTCTAGTTCTGGCATGCTCGCCATACTTTTCAATATTTCAAAATTTCTTATTTCTGCACCACCAAAATTGCCCGGCAAGCTACTAGATATATAGTAAACTAATTTTTTCTTGCTCCCGATAAAAAGACTCTTAAACCAATCGTCAAATTTTACAGCAAGCTTATCCCAATCAAAATTATTTATAGAAAAGTTTTGTGCAATTACTGACTTTTCCATTCTTTCTTCATCCAATAAAGCTTTTTCAATAGTTATCAGAAGGTCTTCATTGCTATCAGCTTTTGCTATATAGCCCGCGTTGCCATTGTCCACATACATAGGCAAATCCCCTATATTACTCACTAATGGTAGAACGCCTCTTGCCATATATTGCATAACCTTCATATTACTCGCAGATTTTGTTGTGAGTTCATCAGGCATGTAACAATAGCCAATATCTCCAGCCTTAAGCAATTTTTCTGCGTCCTCAACTCTTAACCAACCTGTAAATTCTACGTGCTTATTTATTTCTAGGTCTGTTACTTTTTGTTTAAAATATGGCAAAAACTTACCGTCACCTATTATTAACACTTTTAAATCTGGAAACTTATTTACCAAATTAGGAATTACATCGAGCAATGGCTCAACAATGTTTGATCTATTCATTGCTCCCATAAATACAATTCTATTTTTAGATTCAGTAGTTATAAGTTTTTTAAACCAAGGACTGTCTACCCCGTTTGATATGGTTAAAACAGGCTTATTAGGATAAAAGCTCTTATATCTTGAGTTCAAAAAATTAGAAGCTGTAACTATTGCATCAGCAAAATAAGCGGACAATCTCTCGCACCATTCAACAAGTTTAACTTGATATATTGGATGCCCTTCAATCTTCATAACCTCACTACCAACATCATCCATGTCCAATACAACCCTTGAACCATAAAAAAGTTTACCCATGAGTCCTACAACGCTTATCGGTGTGGGTTTATATATATAGACCAAGTCTGTTCTATTTTTAAAAACCAAATACAATGCATACAGTATATACGGCAAGAGATTTATCTCTAATCTCCTTGTTTTAAATTGAAAAGGCTGAATAACTTTCACCCCCTCAATTTCAGAAATTGTTTCTGGAATGAAATTATTATACTTATCAGCAATTGGTGCCATGATTGCAACATCGTGACCAATTTTTTGCATAGATTTTGCCAACCTCACCATTCTATAAGTGAAATTACTTTTGACAGTTCCAGATGTGACAAATAAAATCTTCATAATTATTTTTTTAAAACCTCCTCATATAGATTTATATATTTGTTTGTTTGTATGTCCCAACTAAATCCTCTTGAAATCTCTGCACCTTTTTGACCCAAAGATACCGCAAAATCATAATTACTAATCACAGATAGTATTGCCTCAGATAAGGCGATCGAGTCATTAGGTTCTACAAGTAGGCCATTTTTACCATTTTCAATTACCTGTGGTGTACCCCCTATATTTGTACCTATTATAGGCCGACCTGACGCCATTGCCTCAACTAAAGTAACACTAAAAGCTTCAGAATCAGAAGTAGACGGCAATACTATTACTGTAGAGTTTTTATACACTTCCACAAGCTCATTAGCATATTTAGGGCCGTTTATTGAAACATTTTTTTCAAGACCCAGTTCTTTAGCTATGCCTCTATACATATCTAAAGCATCGCCACCACCAACTAAATCCAAAATTGCATCTGGCTCTTTTTTCAAAACATAAACCATAGCCTTTAAAAGTGGTTCTATTCCCTTCCATCTTGAACTTTTTTCTATTCTGCCAATAAAAGTGATTCTTTTAACATCTCTTGGAATTTCAGTATTTTGAAATCTATTAAGATCTACTCCAGTTGGTATAAAGGATGTTTTATAAGATACCTCAGGATAATTATTCTTCATAAATGCTTGATGCACAGTAACTACCCTTGTAGCATTTTTAAACATTCTTCTTAGCAAAAACTTTTCATAAAATCTAATCACCAGATCAATAAAGAACTTACCCTTTTTCATACTACCAGAGTGATAAGTGGCTATAGTAGGTATACCTAGTGACTTTGCAGACATTATTGCCATATCCGCCATATAAGGAACTGGAGAGTGTGTATGAACAATATTTGTATTTTCTTCTCTAAGTAACTTTTTAATAGTGAAATACCACAATGGGTTTATAGGAGAGTTTGATAATACGAAACTAATAGGCAGTCTGTGCACTGTCATACCGTCTATAACTTCCATTTTATACCCACTACCAGAATAATTACTAGTAATAATACTTACATTATATAAACCTCTTTGATGAAGCATTTTCGCAGTTGTATATGCAATCGTTTCTAACCCACCAATTTTAGGGTAAAAATATGCACAAACTACAGTTAGGTTAGGTATTTTGTTTTTTGAATTTAAATTATCCATAATTTTAATTATATACTTTTTGTATTATAGAAAATATCTTATTCCAATCATATTTCTCAGAATATTTAATATAAAACTTTTTGTCCTGGACACTATTAAGCTGTGTTTTAATGGATTCTGCCAAAAGCTCAGCATCCAACAGACAAACCCTTCCATTTTTATTATCAATAATTAGATCCTTAGCAGCATTTTGTTCATTATTTATAGTAATCACCGGCAGTCCGGCAGCATTTGCCTCAATAACAACAATACCAAAACCCTCTCTAGTAGAAGGAAGAACAAATATTTTTGAAGATTTCATCAATCCATATACATCCGTATGTTGCGGAAGGAATCCAAAAAACTTCACTTCATTATTTAGTCCCAGTTTTTTTGAAATATTTTTTAAATTATCCATTTCGGGCCCATCACCAATTATAAAAGTCTTAAGTGTTATGCCTTTTTTCTTTAATATCTCAATAGCGTGAAGTAATACATCAACATTTTTATTTGCCAGTAGTCTTCCAGCAAAAATAATGTCAGATTTTTCAACAGATTCCATGCTTTTTTGAATAAAATCATAGTCTATCCCATTCGGAACTGTAAATATTGTTTTTTTGACATTAAGTATATTGACTAAGTCATTTGTGGTGTGGTCAGAAACAGATACTATTCTGTTAGGAAATTTAGAACTTAATTTTTCAATGATATATGCAACTGTACCCATACAAAAACCAAGATATTTTTTCCAATATTTCTTACCCCATACTTCATGCCAAGTAACTACCATGGTTTTTCGTCTTAATACACAAACTATTTTAGTGGTAAACAAAACTAAGTGAGGTATATGATCCACATCCATAATATCAAAATCTTTATTTATCAACTTAAAACAATTTAGCGCAAAAATTACAGCTTGTTTTATTGATCTTC
>CAZFXF010000010.1:11360-14666 GCA_964522965.1 uncultured Candidatus Saccharibacteria bacterium | reverse complement strand
AAGGACGGTCATAATAAATTATTATGCACTTTACAATCAAATATGATACATACACTTAATTGGGAACCAATTGAAACAGCACCAATAAACACAGAATGTCTTTTTTTATTTGAAGAAAACATAATACATTCAGGCATTAAGGAAATAAAAACTTATAGACAATATCCAAATACAAAAAAACAATGTATTGGAACTTACACAAACTATAAACCTATAGGAATCGAAGCTACTTATAGTAGTGAAGCCTATTTTACAAATGCTCCAATTAAATGGGCAAAAGCTATTTAAAAGAAAATAATTTAAAATGAGACAAAATGCATTATGGAACGCTAAAAATCCAAACCAAGGTAAATTCTTAAAAATTCTTTGTCTTTGTGCAGCAGGACTTCTTAGATCACCAACAATAGCTTGGGTCCTCACAAGAGAGTCCGATCATAATTGTCGGGCCGCTGGAATTCATGATTTTGCTCTAATTCAATGTGATGAAGTATTACTTGAATGGGCAGATCTAATTATCTGTAGTAATACAGATGTTTTATTCACATTAGTGACAAAATACAATCCCAAAAAAGATATGATTGATCTAGAAATACCGGATCAATATAATTACAGAGATCCAGAATTAGTTGAAATTATTAGAACTAAATTAAAAGAAGAAGAACTTATATGAACATTTTTGTCTTTGGTAGTAATTTAGCAGGAAGACATGGAAAAGGTGCAGCACTGTATGCATATAAACATCATGGTGCTTTATATGGTCAAGGTGTTGGTAGGCAAGGAATGTCCTATGCTATACCTACCAAAGACTCAGGATTAATGACATTACCTTTATGGGTTATTGAAGGCTATGTTAAAGATTTTATTTTATATGCAAAAAAACATCCACAATTGACATTCCAATTAACAAGAATTGGCTGTGGTTTAGCTGGTTATAAAGATACCGATATAGCACCTATGTTTAAAGATGCTCCCCGTAATATACTTAAACCAATAGGATGGTAAAATGTTTTATATTCTCCGCCGTCGTGAACTAGGCTTAGGTTCCACAAATAGTATCAAAGCATTATCAAAACACAACATCAATATTATCAGAAATGATAAACTTCCAACATTCACCGATAACGATACTGTTCTTCGTTGGGGATGTACAACACCAATTGAAGATGCAAAAGAAGTATTAAATTGTACATTAGATATTGGTAAAGTAAATAATAAGCGAAGATTTCGCTTTTTACTACAACAAGAAGGATTTAGTTATATTATTCCAGAAACTTGGTTTGATGTAGAAGATCCCCGAATTATCTATCCATGTATTCTAAGACCTCATAAACATGCACAAGGTAAACACTTAGAATATTGTGAAAATTATTCACAACTAAAACAACACATAAACAATTCTCATGTCTATACTCAATACTATATCTCAAAATATATCCCCAAAACTGCAGAATATCGCGTATGTTTTATTCAAGGATTAGTTGCATGGATTGCAAAAAAGATTCCCAAAAATCCAGAAGCAATTGCTTGGAATGTTGCTCAAGGAGGTAAATTTGAAAATGTTCGATGGAAAGATTGGCCAATTAATGTAATTGAAACAGCATATCAAGCATCAGTTGTTAGTGGTTTATACCTCTGTGGTGTAGATGTAATGGTTGATGCAAACAACAATACATATGTATTGGAAGTGAATTCAGCACCATCACATACATCACCATATAGAAAACAATGCACAACAAAATGTATTGACTATGGAATCAATAAAGATAATTTTTACTTCCTTGATCCTAACAATACATACAAAAAATACAATAAATGGATCCATCCAGCTTTAAAGGAAAATCAAAATGAGTCTTGATACAGTTAAAATTCTACCATGTACTTGTAAACACGAACAACAAGATAAAATTCATGGTCCCAATATGCGAGTATACAATCGTGGTATACTTAGAGGTCCTACACCTAATGCTGATTACACATGCACTGTATGTTTAAAGAAAGTAAATAAAACAAAATGAATCGAGGATATATTTATTTTGTATTAATCGTAGTGTCACTACTATATCTAGCACATTTATATATCCCCATTATCTTAAAATCAAAAAAACTAGATAAATTTGAAGAAGAAATGACAGAAAAATCCCAATATCAAGGACGGTCATTCCTATAAAACCTATAATTACTGCATCTTGTATTGATTCCAAAGGGAAACTTTTAGCCACAAGACAAAATAATTATGATAAAACACATCCACTACAACAACATTATGCACTATTAGCTGGAAAGCCATTTAACATATATTTACATGCAGAAATAGCAGCAATTATTGCTTGTAAAGGTAAAAAAATACATACAATAATTGTAACAAGATTCAATAAACAAGGCTTACCAATGAATGCAAAACCTTGTCCAATATGTACATTAGCTATAAAAGATTTTAATATCAATAGGATTATTCATACATGATCTCTGAAAAAATTGTACTATATCCAGAAAGTAATTATAAATTAAAAGACGAACTTCTTCATCACATTGAAGAATTTTATTCCAAAGGTTTTAGAACTGACAAAACATACAATAAAATTGCTGATCTTAATTCAGAAATCAAAATCAAAAAACTATGCCATAAACCAGAGGATACACAAGTATTGGAAAATGAACTTTTCTTTATTATAGCTGAAGAAACAGATACAAAAAAAGAACTACTCCTATCCTTAGATGAATTGGAACAATTTTATGTTTAACTATACATTAGCCTCAGCTTTTTTCAAAGAAAAAGATCCCTGGAATATCTTTAAAAGAGTTAGATTAATAACAAACGTAGAAGATCTAGAAGAAAATCAATTCTTAGTTCTCTGGGGAGGAGAAGATATTGGTACAAAACTATATAATGAACATCCAATTACCCCAAATGAACCTTATGAACCTTCAACCAGAGATATTCTTGAATTAGCTTTAATTGATAAAGCAATTGAACTACAAATCCCAATCATTGGCATTTGTAGAGGAGCACAATTACTCTGTGTTCATCAAGGAGGTAAATTAATTCAACATGTACCAGGACACAACCAAGCACATAGATTATATTTACCTAATGAAGATAAATTAATACCCACTAACAGTTGGCATCATCAAGTTATGCAACCAACTAATGATGCAGAAATTTTAGCCATCAGTTCACAAAAAACCAATTCAGGGTACACAAAAAATAAACAATATATTGTATTTGATACATTACCTGAAATTGTTAAATGGCCTAAAATCAAAGCTTTAGGTATTCAAGGACATCCAGAATTCTTTGATGCTCCA
>CAZFXF010000010.1:0-11260 GCA_964522965.1 uncultured Candidatus Saccharibacteria bacterium | reverse complement strand
AAAACAATGCAATTTCTACTTGGATGTGATCCTGAATTTTTCCTTATGCAAAATGGAAAACATGTTAGTGCTGAAGCAAAAATTGGTGGTAGTAAATGGAAACCCATTCCAATTGACAACAAAGGGAATGCCATCCAAGAAGATAATGTAGCTGTAGAATTCAATATTGAACCAGCACAAACATTCCTAGCTTTTAAAAATAATATTCACAAAGTCTTAAACTATCTACAAAATAAATTAGAAGGTTTTGAATTCAGCACACAATCTGCTGTTATTTTTGATGATGATCAACTTGATACAGCACAAGCACGTTTGTTTGGATGTGATCCAGACTTTAATGCATGGACATACACAGTCAATCCAAGACCACGTGCTGATAATATGAATCTTCGATCAGCAGGTGGACACATTCACATCGGTTGTGAATTAGCAAAAGAAAAACCAACTGAGATTATCAAAGCTTGTGATTTATTTCTAGGTGTTCCTAGCATTATTTTGGATCCAGGAACAGAACGTAGAAAACTTTATGGTAAAGCTGGATCTTTCAGAAAAAAAGATTATGGTGTTGAATACAGAAGTCTGAGTAACTTCTGGATCTTTAATGATAACAACATTCTTTGGGTATATAATCAAGTATTTAAAGTCTTAGAATTTGTAGCAAATAATAAAATTATTGATGTTATAGATGAACAACCCATTCAAGATTGTATTAATAATAGTGATTTAACTTATTATCATTATTTAACTGAAAAGTATAATGTATGATCAATCAAAAACTAAATATCTGGAATCATCTAACTGATACCACAAATAACCATGATGCTTTTATTGAATTTGAAAAAAGATTTTGTGGTACTATTCTAGAAATCTTTGTTAAGAGCATAGAAAATCCTTTCAAATTTTATGGAATTTACAAAGAATTTAATGATGCCAAAAAACGACACATTTTTACAGATACCCAAAATCCCTACAATACCTATGAATTTGGATATGATGCTGACATCATCATAACTATTCCAACCTTAGAAAAAGGTTATTATTCTTATTACAAATTACATCCTGAAGTTGATTTAGAAACTGTTACATTAGAGCTAGTTTATATCACGAACAACGCATTACGTCAATGGAAACGTGGTATTTGTAAATCAACTTACACTTTAGAATTAGTAACAGAACATCTAAAAGATAATTACTTATTCTTAAAAGAACAAAACAATCTTGCATTTTCCAGAAAAATGGGAAATGTTTTAATAACTCGTGATGAATTAAAAAACAATAAAAATAAAAATCACAACCTGGAAGAGATTTTTAAAACTGAAAACTTTCATGTTATAAACAATAACTTTGTTATTATTAAATCACTAAACACCTCAGATACCTATGATCTGTTATATCATAAATTCTGGGTCGGTCATACAAAAGATTTAAAAGTATTGACAATTAAGGATCATAAATTCAAACAAGAAATTTATGATCTATTAAATACAACAAATTTAGGACTTCAACTTAATTTATGAAACTTCAACAATTTATCAATTATCCTGGATTATCAACACAAAAAATCAAACATCAAAAATTTGAACAACAAAAAACAAATTTACAATATCCCTATACCTTCAAGAATCCAAATTGTTTAATTGGTATTGAAATTGAAGTTGAAAACATCCAAAATTCTATTGGGGATCTTTTATCATATTATTGGGAAGAAACTGAAGATCATTCCTTAAGAAATTATGGTAGAGAATATAGAAGTATCCCATTACGAGCATCACAAATTCCATATGCTTTAGAATACTTAAAAGCATCTTTAGAAAATACAAATCCAGATTATCAATTTAGCAATCGTTGTTCTGTACATATTCATCTAAATGTACGTGATTTTACATTGGAACAACTTGCTTGTTTCGTGATTCTATACAGTATTTTTGAAAAACATTTTTTCCATATTGCAGGAACTAAACGAGAAAACAATATCTTTTGTGTACCTTTATGGAAAACAAATCATTTACCCCCAAAAGATGGTCTAATAGATCTAATCTATTATAAAGAATGGCATAAATATCTAGCACTTAATTGTGGTAGTGTTTTTGGTTCAGAACACAATAAATGTTTTGGTACTATTGAATTTAGACATCTATATGGTACACTAGATCACAATATTTTATATCCTTGGATTAACAGTATTATTGCTCTAAGAGAAGCCTCTATTAGATATAAATTAGATGATCTTTTATTAGAATTAGATACAGCAAACACAACATCAAATTATTTATCTTGGTATTGTGATATTTTCGGAGAATTAAGAATCCCTTCACAAATACTAACAAAAAATAATTATGAATTTTGTATCTCAAACACAAAATTAAATTTATATATGAGACACAATATTCAATGCATTAGATATTTTACAGGATTTGACTCACATTGGTTTAAAGCAGAAAAAAATCATATTGTTAAAAAACCAGAAATCACAAAAAAACAAAAAGCTACTATGGATATAAATGAAATCTTAGATTTTATTGCTGGACATCCTAACATACACGCTACGCCAGCCCCACCACCATTAGAAGAAACAAACAATCCTCTTGTAGCACCAAATACTCTCATTGATTCTGAGAGTGTTGCTGATTTCATGAATAACCAAACATTTAACCCTAATTTTTAAAGGTTTTATATTATGTGTGGTATTATTGGTTTAATTTCAAACTATAAACATTCCCTCTCTAACCTAGCTATAGGTCTTTTTCTAGATGCCCTACAAGTAGGTGTACTTAGAGGAAAAGATAGTACAGGTATTTTCATTATTACACAACAAGGAAATTGCTACACATTAAAGTGTGCTCAAAATAGTACACACTTTCTAGAAAATCCAGAAACAGTAGAATTTTTCAAGAAACATCATAATAATATTATTGCAATTTTTGGGCATAATCGTGCAGCAACTAAAGGAAAAATTAGTGATGAAACTGCACATCCATTTATCCACAAAAATACAGTATTAATTCACAATGGAACCTTATTTGGACACAAGTCTCTAGCAGATTGTGAAGTTGATAGTGAAGCAATTTGTCACGCAATCAGTAAAAAATCCTATCAAGATATTCTTCCAGAACTTGATGGTGCTTTTGCATTAGTTTGGTATGAAGCTCATAAGAAAAAACTAAACATTACTAGGAACAATGATAGATCACTGTGGATCTTTGAGACTCCTACATTTGATTTTATTTGTTCTGAAAATAAAATGGGAGATTGGTTATTAACAAGAACAATCAAATCCCATAAACCTATTGTTGGTAAATATTTTAAAGCTTTTGATGTTTATGAATGGGACATAACTAAACTAGAAAGAGGTTTTTATATTAGTCATACCTTTGAAGAAAAAAAAACTTTCATACTTCCAAAACATTTTACGGGGGGTTCCCATGGTTTTGTGATTAAAAGTCAAGAACCAACATATATAGTACCTAAATATAAAGTTAAAAATGGACAACTTCTGAGTTTTTATATTAGCACTATAGAATATATCAATGATGAACAGATTAAAATTACAGGACATATTTGGCAATGGTCTGATATAACTTTAATAATGTATGTAAAAGATTCACCAGCAGTCTTAAAAGATATTGAACAACAAGAAATGATTTTAGGAAAAGTTTTTGGCTATGATCAAAATAAAGATATTATTTATCTAAGAAAACCAGACACAAAAACAATCATTAGTCTAAACAATATTCCAATTTCTATAGACAATGATACAACTTGCTATAAATGTAATGCTCCTATCACTGAAGCAGATCATAAACTAGTTTGGGCACGTCAAAAACAAAACCAAACAAAGATTATCTGTGGTGATTGTGTTGATAAAATTCCCCAATTGAAAGATAAATATGTATTTTAAACATAATCAAAATGTAACACCTCATAATCTTCTAATGGAAGATTCTCAAGATGCAAAAATTCAATTTGCTTTTCTCGAAAAATTAGATGATGTTTTTTATACAAACATCACAGCATGGTGTAAATGTAGAGACTTTATTAATGATGCTTTCTTTATTCAACAAGAATCGAAAAAACATAATAAAATTATTTCTAAAAATATTTATGGTTTTGAATATACTTCCAGAAAAAATCTAGAATTAAATACTTTAGGTATTATTAGTCCAGATATTGAAGAACTAAAGAATATTGAAAAGAATTTCAACACATTCAAAATTAATGCATTTGAAAATCATTTCTTCCCAACTAATACAAATACAGTAATTACTTATGTCCCTGAATTTCTCACAGGTCATAAAATGTTAGTAATCGAACCAAATGATATTTGGTTATCCAATACTTACACACTATCATTATTTACATTAATCCTAAGATTCTGTTGTTATAAGAGAAAACACGAAAACATCTGGGAATCAACTCTACAACAACATAATAGTGAAAGATATCTAATTGAAACTATTAAGACGAGACCAGGAAACTTTAATAAAATTTTATTTAACCTAGATAAACTTCCAAATCCTATAAAATCTCTAGATATTTTTGAGGAGAGTATGTCATATATTCACAATAGATTAGGAATTTTAAATTTAATATTCAATAATGATATCTCCTGTTTGAGAAATAAAGAATGTCCAGTCGATGTAAATGCTGCAATTCTATCTTAACTGAAGATGAATTAAAAACCCGAGATTACCTCTCGGGTAACTTCTCAGAATTATGTTCTTTTTGTCTAGATCTTTGTGAAGAAAAAGATGATCAAGCGAACACGATGCCCCATATGTGCGAAGAGTGGGAAAGATCGGACTGGTGATAATCTAGCAATTTATCCAGATAAATCTGAATATTGTTTTAGCTGTGGTTATTACAAAGCTTCCAATGGTTTATATAAATTAAAAGAAACAAAAAAAGAATCTAAGATAATTCAATTACCATTTGACATTTGTCAAATATTTCCCCAAAATATTTTAGACTATTTAAAAAATATTAACATTTCCAATAAAGAAATTAAACAATATCATATATATTGGTCAGAATCAGAGGAAAGAATATGTTTCCCTTTAATTATTGAAGGGGAACTTGTAGGTTGGCAAGGACGGTCACTAACAAAAAAACCTAAATGGTATTCTGAGGGGGACTTAAAAAATATTATCTACTTAACAAATAATAATACAAACACAATTGTTTTAGTAGAAGACTTACCATCAGCCATAAATATAGGAAAACAAAACATATCATGTAGTCCTATATTTGGAGCTATTGTTTCTTTAAAAAGAATTCAAACCTTAAAATTATTAAACAAGGATAAATTTATTTTATGGTTAGATAAGGATAAAGAAATTGAATCCCTAAAAACATCACACAAACTTAGATCTTTGGGCTATGATTGTTATTCCTTAACAACAGACAAAGATCCTAAGTACTATGATCAAAAAACTTTAGAAAACTTCTTGACAGGATACAAATAATGTGCTACACTTAATTAAATTATTATGTAATTATGAAATTTATAATAAATATAATAAATATATATTAGATCTTATTATAGATAATAAAGAACTATATATCTTATATAAATATATAACAACATTAATTACTACTTATAAAAGAGATATAACTTATGAAGAATTAACAATCTATGTATTAACTAATATCATTGAAAGAGATAAAGAAACATTTAAAAATCTCTTGGAAGAACTTAAAAATAGTAATGTTGATTCAATAGTTATTGATGATATCCTCATTGACCTCACAAATAAGCATAAAGCCTATGAACTTGCAAAACTCTCTCTAGAGGTCTCAGAGGGCTTAAAACCTTTCAGTGACCTCCTACCATTACTAGAAAAAATAAATAGCTCTACGGCCCTTGTAGACACCTCTATGGGGCTTTCTTTAGTCTCAGATGATCTACAGGAGTTATACAATGACAGAGACAGTCAACAAGGACTTCGATGGCGTCTTAACACTCTTAATCGAAGCCTCGGATCTTTACGAAAAGGCGATTTTGGATTTATCTTTGCTCGGCCTGAAACTGGAAAAACTACATTTCTTGCTTCTGAGATTAGCTACTTTGCAGAACAAACAAAACAACCAATCTTGTGGTTTAACAACGAAGAGCAAGGAAATAAAGTCCAACTAAGAGTATATCAAGCTGCATGTAATGCAACTTATACTCAATTACATTCAAATATTTCCCATTATCAGGAATTATACAATGTCAGAACAAATAGACTTATCAAAATATATGATTCCGCATCCATCACTACCAACGACGTTACAAAACTTTGTAAGGACCATTCACCAGGATGTATCATATTTGACCAACTGGATAAAATTAAAGGAATTCAAGGAGACCGCGACGACCTCAGACTTGGACAGATTTATATATGGGCTAGAGAACTTGCAAAAACATACTGCCCGGTTATTGGAGTCTGTCAAAGTGATGCAACAGGAGAAGGAAAACGATGGTTAACAATGGACAATGTTGCCAATGCAAAAACAGCAAAACAAGCTGAAGCTGATTGGATTATAGGTATTGGTAAAACACATAATGAATCTGAAGAATATCTAAGATATTTATCAATTTGTAAAAATAAACTAATTGGTGATGATGATACAGATCCTGTTCTAAGACATGGACATTTAACTGTTAGAATCAATCCCTTTGTTGCAAGGTATGAAGATTAATGTTATTTTCAGCAAAAGAAATCTTATTAATTTCTAAAATTATTAGAAATTGTGATATACCACAAAAATATAAAAATAAATTAGTTAAATCTTTTGATCAATATTTCTTTGAAGATAATCCTTTATATAAAAGGAAACAATTTATTGATATTGCAACTTGTGTTCTAGATGAAGAAAAAACAAGAACTCATTATAGACATATGAGTTGTAGCGATCTAAATGATTTAATTTTAAATAAACCACAACTTATTTATATTTGGAGTTATAATCAAAATATCTTCTGCACTGTAAATTCGATGCCTGAAACTTTAGCAACTAATCCAAATGTAACATATCATTTAACATTAACACTACCCTATGATGTAGATCTACATCAATGTGGTTTTAATTTAGCTATTCCAGAGGAATTAAATAATGTTTCAACCCTGGCCTAAAATCTTACGTTTAGAAAAGAAACGTAAACCTATATTTACAGAAAAAATTGATGGTACAAATGCTTGTGTTGTATTAAAAAAAGTACCAAAAAACCATGATCCAGATTGTTATGTAGGAGCAATTACAACAGCATATAATCATAATACTAATACCAATTATGTTTTATTTGCTCAAAGTAGAATAAGACTTATTTATCCAGGAAATGATAATTTTGGATTTGCTTCATGGGTAATACAAAATGCTGAAGATTTAGTAACACTAGAAGAAGGTCATCATTTTGGAGAATGGTGGGGATTGGGAATTCAACGTGGATATGGACTAACAGAGAAAAGATTTAGTTTATTTAATACTCGTAGGTGGGGACCACATAATCCTAATACACCAAAATGTTGTCATGTTATTCCAACATTACCTGTAAGAACTGCAGAAGAAGCTATTGATTATTTAAAAACCAATGGTTCTTTAGCAGCACCTGGATGGACGAAACCAGAAGGTGCTGTTATGTATGAACCAGATTCAGATACATGCTTTAAAATTATTTTGGATAAATAAAATGACTTTAGAAGACAAATTAGCTATTTGTAAAGCTTGGCTTGAAGGAAAATCATTAGAAATTGCCTGTAAAAATACAAATAAATGGGAAGACTTAACAAAAACTCCAAGTTTACACTTTAATTTTGATCTATATGACTATAGAATAAAAGGAGAACCTGAACAATCTACAGCTTATTGTTATAAAATGGAAAAATCTGGACATCTTATTTGGTTTACAAAACTTATAGATAGTACAGAAACTGGTTGGAAACGTTGTCCAGAATTTGATATTATTTCTAATAAAGAGAAAAAGAATGAAATTTGATATTCCTATTAATATTTCTGTAGAAGCAACAACAGAAAAAAGAGCAGAACAATTTGTTTTTGATTTTCTAAAAATGGCTACAAAGGAATTCGGTGTTGAACAAAAAATTATCAATTGGGAGTATTTTGAATTCTTACCTGAGCAATCCAGTTGTACTGGATGTAGAAACGACAATCAGCAATAATGGAAATCCTTTTGATTATAGAAATACTCTAGTTTTATTACAACTAAAAACTAAAGATAATACATATTTTTATACAAAAGAAAACTTTTTTGATAGTTTAGATATCTTAAATAAAGCTACTTGTCTTATAGGACAAAACTTAAAATTTGATTTACACTGGATTAGGAGAGTTCTAAATTATATACACACTGAATCTGTTTGGGATACACAAATTGCAGAATTTTTATTTTCAAATCAACAATGGAAATATCCTGATCTAGACACAATGTGTAAAAATTATGGTGTTGGAGAAAAAATTCACACCATAGAAGAAAAATATTGGTCCCAAGGTATTGACACAGACCAAATTCCTATGTTAGAATTAGTTGAATATGGAATTCATGATGTAGAACTAACTTGGAAAGTTTTTGAAAAGCAATTAGAACGATTCCAAACAACAGATAAAGGAAAGTATGCTTTATTTAGATTACATTGTAATGACCTTCTTGTTCTTCAAGAAATGGAGTATAATGGTATTGTCTATGATGAAATCGGTTCTAAACAAAAGGCAGAAGAACTTGAACTAGATATTAAAAAAATTGAAAATGAATTAAATTCAATTATTGGAACTGATGTATTAAACTATAATAGTAATGATGATATTTCTATTTTATTATATGGTGGTTACAAAACACAAGAAATTAGAATTCCTATAGGATATTATAAATCTGGACAAAAACTCGGATTGACTAGATATAAGATAGAAAAAGATCTTCTCACTTTTCCACAACTAATCAAACCATTAAAAAATAGTGAATTAAAGAAAGAAGGTTTTTATGCTACAAATGTAGCAACATTATTAAGTTTACACCCAACAGGAAAAGCAAAGAAAATTATCTCTCTTTTATTAGAGAGATCTAAATTAGAAAAAATCAATAGTACGTATTTAAAAGGATTTCCAAAACTAAGAGAAAAACATCATTGGCCTGTGAATAAACTTCACTCAAATTTAAATCAATGTACTGTAGTTACTGGTAGGTTATCCAGTACAAAACCAAATCAACAAAACTTAGCTGATCTAGCTAAATATTATTGTAAATCGAGGTTTTAATATAATGAATGTTCTATATATCCCTGAAGACTTTAATCCTACAGATATAGACAAATACGAAGAAACTCTAAAATATCTCTGTCTTTATGTAGACCATTATGGTATTGATGCTGTTATTCTAGATTTAGAAACAATTGAACAACAATTACAAAGAATTAATACAGTATCATAAATGATCCTTAATGTAGATGTAAAAAGTTTAGAGTGGTGTACATATCTATTCCTATCTCAAGATAGGATAGGTATTGAAGAATGGAATAATGTTCTTAGTGATCCAACTAAACATGATATCCATAAAGCAAATCAAGAGAAATTTAATCTACCATCAAGATTAATATCAAAAATCTTTTTATTTAGATGGATTTATAGAGGTTCTGCTTATGCTTATTCTAAAGATCCTGATTTTACATCTGTAAGTACATCTGTAGATTTTTGGCAATCTGTAATTGATTCATATTATTCTAAATATGAAGGAATCTATAACACACATAAAAAATTTATTAAAGATGCTATCCTAACAGGTAGAATTGTAAGTCCATTTGGACGAGTACATGAATTTAAACCTAAACAAACTTACAGAGGTTTAGAATTCAATGAATCAGATATCACCAATCATCCCAATCAAGGACTTGGTGCTGATATTGTTTCTATGATCCGTGTTTTAATCAAAACAAGATTATTTAAACAAGAAAACTTACGTTGTAAATTAATTAGTACGGTTCACGATTCAATTGTTTGTGACTTACCTGATGATGAGATTGAATTTGTTGCAAATCTTTTTTCTCAAACATTCCGGGATTTACCAAAGATTCTCTATCGTCATTTTGGAATTAAGTGGAATGTTCCAATTAAAGAAGAAATTAAGGTCGGTCACAATATGTTAGAACTACAAGAACTCATTTTATAAGGAAAATAATAATAATATGTCAACTCTCTGCATTCAAATCATTTCCATTGATACTGGAACTGGTGTTACAAAAACTAAAAAAGCCTACGAATTCCTAGATATCATTTACAAAAATAAATCATATCAAGACAAAGTAGAAAATAAAAAGATCATGCCTTTCTCAAATAAAGAAGTTTTAGACGTATTAAAACATGCTAATAAAGGTGATATTTTTTATATTACTCGAGAAAAAAATGATCAAGGTTTTTGGGAATGGACCAATGTAGAATCAACTCCCCAAGAAGAACAACAAACTAGTTTACCAGCAGTACAAAATAAACCAATTCAAAATGCTTATGAGCAAGAGAAAGCACAAACACAGTTATATATCATTCGACAATCATCTCTGACTAATGCTGTAAATACCTTAACATCTGGTATTGATCCAACAGAAGTTAAGAAAACTGCACAAGTTTATATTGATTTTGTTCTTGGTGTTGATAATAAATTCGAACCTATTGAAACACCATTTGATAATGAATATGATGATTGATGTTACTAATCTTGTTTGTCTTTGGTGTTCTCATAGGTTTAGCACACTCGCGTGTGAAAAGGAAATTATAAGATGTCCTAAATGTGGTTCTACAAAAGTAGGAAAACAAGAATATAACTCAATACCAAAAATTAGTATTGATCCACCATTACAATCTGTAAGTGGTTGGTGATGTTATTAATTGATGGTGATATCATTGCATGGAGAACAGGAACTAGAAAATTCAACGCAAAAGAAAATGATATGCGTCCTTACTATAGTTCCTGTTCCATGTTAATACAAAAAATTATCTCTACATTAGAAGATAACAATATTCAGATTTTTCTATCAGGTAAAACAATACCACATTTTAGATTATTGATTAATACAGAATACAAAGCTAATAGAAAAGATCTAGTTAAACCACAATCTGTAAAAGAATTAGAATGGTATCTTCAAGATATCTTTAATGCTAGAATTATCAATGGTTATGAAGCTGATGATGCTTTAGGTTGGAATCAAACAGAGACAACAATCATCTGTACTATTGATAAAGATCTTGACATGATTCCAGGAATGCATTATAATTTTGT
>CAZFXF010000009.1:0-15398 GCA_964522965.1 uncultured Candidatus Saccharibacteria bacterium | reverse complement strand
TCTTGTGTTGTTTTTGCATTTTGAGCCATTATTTTTGATTTTTATTTGTATACATACTTTCTTTTATATCCAAACTCCATGTAAGGTCCTTAAGTTTGCTATCTGATATCTTTGGAACCATAATTGAAGCATATTGTTTTGCATCTTTCTTTTCTTCACTATCCTCTTTCTTTATTACCTCTTGTTTCTTCCATATATATAGTTTTGAAGCAAAAAAATATTTGAAAGCTGCTTCCACTATATATATAAACGGTTTATTATTTATTTTATAAAAAGCTAAAGCTAAAGAAAACGTAGCTATTAATAAAATAGGAATTCCAGAATACAGTAGTGAAGGTAAAAATCTAAATATTGCAAAACAAAGTCCTCCTCCACCAGCAAGATATATGAACTGTTTCAATGTAATCTTTCCAAAGATCTTATCTTCTACTTCTATAAATTGAGGGACCTGAAAACGCATGATTGTATTATAACATTATATTAAAGGTTCTCGGTATGGATCGTTGTGGGTTTCGTTATTATGTCTCTCAATCGTAAAGTTTCCCATCTCTTCTATCTTTGCTATATCTTGGTGTGATGCTTCCTCTTCAGTTATTATTTTCTTTATATCTATTTCACCCTGATTTTCAATTGGTTTTACAAAAGGATTATAGTTTGGCTTTTCTGGTATCGTTACTCCAGGAAGATTGGTTGGTGGTGGAGGTGTAGGTAAAGCCTTTTCAACCATTGTTTCCATTGGTTTTTGTATATGAGGAGTTTCTACCTTTTTTTCAATTAAACTAGGCACTTCCCTAACAACAGGAGCAGGTTTGGTCATATATGGTACCTTGATTACTGGTGTTGGTGGTGGCGGTATTTGCTCATCATCATTATGATTATTATTACCCTGTATCTTTTGAAGACTAATTCTAACCGAGTTAATAATTGAACTATTTATCTGTTCTGCTATTTCTTTAGCTTTTATATAATCAATGTTTAATCTTCTAGCTACGTTACCAACAAAATCTTTTTGTCTTGTTAGTCCTAACATAAACAATGTTAATTCATCATTTAATTCTGCTGCCTGATCTAACATTAAATTATTATTCTTAACTATTTCCATCATTTTATCAGCAGTTTCAACAGATAAAATGGCTTCCTTCAAATCTTCAGGTAAGTTTTTTAAAATATTTCTTTTTTGTTCTTTAGTATAATTCATATTGTTTTAGAATAATGTTGATCCTGAACCATTTGTTAAATAACCAAATGCTTTTTCAAGTTGTTTAGGTACAGATCCTGTGGCACTTAACTTACGATATTCAGCTTCAATATTACTTCTAATTATATCTCTGTCAGCTTGTTTCATTTCCTCTTCCTGTATTTTTTTCAATGTATCTGCAGAAAGTAGAATAGAAACGTCTTTTTTGGTCAGTATTGATTCAGAAAGTTTAGCTATTTCAGAAGCTTTCATCTTTAAGTGTTTAGTAATAAGATAATCAGCACCATGTTCATTGTATATTTTATTCATACCATCCTTTCGTGCTTTTTTAATCTCATCTACTTCATCTACATTTAAGTTATCACTCTTAACTAATGAATCCCATTTACTTACCGGTATTGCCGAAGCTATAATTGGATTTTTTAATAATTCCATTGAAAGGTTTTCTATATCCTTTGAGCTCATCTCACTTATCGTTTTTGCAAACTTTTCTATATCATCTTTCTGTACTGCCTTATTTGGATCTATATTTCTAATTGACTCAATAACTCCAAGTTGTCTATTTAACTTACCAATTCCTGCAACTTCTTTTGCTCTTGCTTTATCTTCTTTTTCTACATCTCCCAAGCTCTGTTTGCTACCATACTTACCTTTTTCCATACTAGTTAGACCACCACGGACAGCTTGGCTCACACCAACCAGTCTCAAAGCCTTAGACGCCCCTCTTCCAAACTTACTTGATTGAGAGTTTGCTGCTATGTTATCAAATTGTTCACCAGCAAGTCTGCCTACTCTTCCAAGAGTGTTTCTTCCTAAAGCTCCGGTAATTCCTAAACCAATATTTTTAAAGAAATTACCAAATTCTTTTCCTCCTGGAGCCCATTTCATACCATAACCACCTAGTTCAATAGCTATAACTAAAGGTGCATTTACAAAAATGAAAGCAACTGAGAATCTCATAACAAGGGCAAGTAAAGAACCAAAGTTTTTATCTCCTTGTATTTGATTAAAGTAAGATATATAACTCGTATCGGTTATTATTTTAAGGGATATATAAGTTAAAAATAGGTACACTGGCATAAATACACACTGATTGATCAAACCTTCCATTAGCCTCTTTGAAACTTTTTTTTCTATTTCGGGAAAAATAATTCCAGCAAAATATAAGGGTGAAAGTACTAAAATAAATAACAACAATCCCGTTCTAATTGTAAATGCAACCGCAGCAGCTAGAAAACTAAAACCTGCCATTAACATCATAACAAAACCAGCAACAGTGGTAGATGTAATTGCGGCTGAAGCGCTTGCTGTGTTTAAATTTAATTTACTAAAAACAGTCCAGACTTGCATACTTTGCATATAAGCATTAGATAGTCCCCCATCATTAAATGCTGAATCTAGATTTAGGGTTTGAGAAGTCCCTGGAGTTATAGCATTATAGAATTGTATTGAAGCTAAATTTGAAAAATCTATAGGTATTTTAAATATAACCAAACTAAAATTTATTAACATACCAGCAATAAAAATCTTTACTACGGTTTCATTAAATCCTTGACCTTTCAAACCCAAGATCATTTTTATTGATTCATACAATAATATAAATATTATAAATATACTAGAAAGATCTCTCACGGTTACCCATATATTTTTTATACTTCCACTAGTTTCATATAGTTCTTTTATATTAAGGGTTAATTTAATAGAGAAACTTAAAAATATTCCCGCCATTGAAACAAAGGTTGCTGAAATCGTAAGCACAGTATATGAAATATAGTTTAAAGTTTCAGTAACTGCATTTTTTGCAACCTTACCTACAATAGTACCTTCAGTTAGTTTTACTAGTGTTTCTGTGACTGGACTAATAAGTTGCGCCTGTGCTTTATTTGGAAAGACAAAATACCCTATTCCTATGAACAGTATCGAAAGTATAAAAATCTTTAAGTATTTTTTATTCATATTTATCTAGTTCCGCTTGGAAATATTTGGCACTCTTGCACTCTTCTATTTGCATCTTGTTGGAAAACTGAAGCAAAAGCACTTAATGTATCGAATTCTTGTTGTGCCTCTACTATATCTTTTGCTGTAGTTAAACTCTGACTTTGTAGTAATTCCGCATATTCTAAGCTTGGTTTATTCATTTCATTTACTGTTTTTGCATTTGTTGCAGCAGTTTTAATTCCATTTAACTTTTGTAGTCTTGTATCTGCTTGAGTTGCTTTTGTTAATAATTCACTAGATTTCTGAGCTAGACTAGCATTTATATCTGGTCTGATTTCATTTATTGTACCATTTATTATATCTATCATCTGTTGAGCTACTGTTCTTTGATGTGTATTTAGTACTTGTACTGTGTCATTTATTTTTGTTGTATAACAAGCCTTTGCATTGTCGTATGTTTTTAATATATTTGAGAACATATCAAAAGATTTATTTCTCCAGTCTCTATACTGAACTGTGTTTTGTATGTATGTATCAATATTCTTTAATAAATCTGTTCTTATTTGTTCTAATTGACTATTGATCTTAGAATCATTTGCTTCTTTTTGTATTTGATTTATATATGCACTACTATCACCTGCACCACTACCACTAACACCAGCAAGACCTTTTTGTAGAACCTGTGTTACAAGTTGAGCAAATAGAGCATTTACTATTTCATTTATTTCATCAGCAATTTCAAGTTCACGTAAAGGACCTCCTAGACTATTTTGTAATTGTCCTTCTATAACTGAACCAGGAGTCTTTGTGGTACATACTTTTGTTCCAGCAGACACTTGAGCATTACCCACTGAACTTTCTCCACTTCCAGCAGAATCTTCTGGTAATGTTGTTCCCTCACCTGTTCCTTGATTTGAACCTTGTATTTGATTTGAAGGTGGAACAGTTTTACATTCTTTCCATGATAGGAAACCCCTACCTTGATTTAGTTCAGTTTTTTTCTCAATTTGCGCATTAGCAACTCTTATTGATAATTCATTATCAGCTTCAAGATATGCACCTATTTGATTGTTTTGTGGTTCTGTAGTTAAACTTACAAATGCAGGCCAACCACCCTGTTTAAAATCACCTGCTGTAAAACCATTTATACTCGCACCTTCTACAGCATTTTTACTGTTTTTTATTATTGTATTTAAGGTACAAGTATATCTCTTTGGAATATTTGGTCTGTATTTAAAAGCTAAAGCAAGACGTATATCAATACTAAAAGGTGAACAAAGTTGTGTAAGTGGTCCTCCTACTTTTGCAAGGAAAGCACCAGTTACTTGATCAGCAACATCAAGAAAAAATGAACTAGGATCTGATATAAAAGAAGGACTTCCTTCAAAACCGGAGTTTATCCAATTAACCACACTCGCTGTTATTTGTCTTATTATTTGTTTTGTTAAAGCTACAGCTAGACCATCGAGTACAAATTCCTTTAATTGCATTGAATAAGTAGATAGAGATGTTGCCGTACTGTTTACAGTATTTGCAATTTGTTGATAAAGACTTGGTCCCACTTCTATAACTGTATCTCCAGCACCTAATACAGCATAGCTGGTTTTCGGTGCAATAAACATAGAAGAAAACGCTATTGATATAGTAAGTATTGCTATTGATATTTTTTTTAATACTTTAAGCATTTACTTTTGATAATTTCTTAAATAAATCAAACTTTCCCCTAGTGCTTTTGCTGCATCCAGTTGTCTTGATGCCCCTTGTAGAGCAACTAAAGCATCCTTATCTGTTTTTCTAAGTGATTCTGCAACAAATAAAAATCCACTCATAGCATTTACCATTTTTAAATGATTATTTGATAATTCACTCGGAACTTTCACTTTCACTAAACTAGCTATTACATTTTTATATGTTTTTATTATAGGATCTATATCCTTTAATAAATCAGGATTTTCCTTTTCAAGACTTTCCTTTGCTATTTGGCTTTCATCTTTTCCTCTATTTTGATTATTTCTAAATACTTCATTAACATTTTCTATATATTTCGCTACAAATTCTTTTGAATTATCATTTACTATTGAAATATCCTTTAATAAATATTCTTTTGGTAGTGTAAGTACTACTCCCTCTTTTATAACTCTCAAAGCCAATTCTTCCTGGCTAGATTTATCATTTGATACACCAGCCTGTTTTAATTCCATATATCTTGCAAAAAAGTTTCTAGCAAAGAAATCTATTGGTGCCAGCTTCTCATTTTTTTGAGTATTTGTTTGCATATCCTTTTCACCATCTTTTGGACCTTTTACAAGAGGGTTCCTATGTAATTCAACTTCTTTACCATCAGGAGTACCGTCTCCATCTGTATCCGGGTTGTTTTTATTTGTACCCAAAAGCTCTTCTTCCCAGTTTTTTAAACCATCATGATCACTATCGAGACTTTGATCACTAACGATATTTTCTGCTGTTGCTGAGAGATTGGATTCATATGATAGTTTTTGAGTATTTTTATTCTTATATTCGGCTAGAAAAAAAGCGCTTGTAATAATGATTACAGCAGATACTATCATAAGGCCAATCCTAATTTGGGTAGTATTCGGCATACTCCTCAAATTATAGCAAAAAATTAAGTAAATTATTCGTTATTTTGCTGTTTTCTGTGGAAAACAAACATAATAAATTGCTATATCTTTCCAATCATTCACCGTTATATCCTCTGCTCTAATATTTGGGCTCCATTTTTTATCATTCCAAAGCTTTTCTAGTATAACTTTATCGATTTTTTCTTGTAGGTTTTTTATCAAAACCTTTCTTTTATGAGCAAAACCGTGTTTTACAATGTCAAAAAAGACATTTTCATCAATTTTTGTGATATTTTCATTATTTTTCAAAGAATTTTTTTCAAAATCCTGTTCACTTAAAGAAAAATAGTCTTTTGTAATGTTGTTTATAGCCAAAATAGCAGAATCTACGTTAGGAATTGGTCTAAACAGCTTTCTACTGACTGTTGTTATGTATTTTGGCTTACCATAAACTTTAATAGAAATAGATAATATACTCTCTTTTATTATTTTGTGGCCTATTTCATTGGTTTTTTGACTTTCTTCCCCAATTATTCTTCTAGCAACCTCTTTTTGAAGCATTACCACTATTTTTTCAGGCTGATTGTTGGATTGAAGGAACTTTCTAAGCAATTCTCCGGTAATGTAATAAGGTATATTTGCTGATATTTTATACTTTTTACCCCTTAAAAGCTCACCTTTTTCAATATCAAGATCCAAAATATCTCCATGGACTAGGTTTAATTGACCATTTTTAATTTCTATAGCAAATTTATCATTCAAATATGGTATTGCTCTATCGTCTTTTTCGAAAGCAATAACTTTTGCACCTGCTTCAAGTAGTTTTGAGGTTAATGCTCCCTTTCCTGGTCCAACTTCAAGAACAATATCTCCATTTTGTATTTCTGTAGCAAAAACCATAGCACCAATAGCATGAGGTGAGTGTAAGAAATTTTGACCGAGTGATTTTTTTGCTATGAATGTCATTTATTTAATAAAGTTTATAAATTAAAAATCTATAAAAATTGCTTTTACTCCACTAGGTTTTTCATATTCTGTTTGGTTTAATAATTCATCGCCAATATCAGATATGAATTCTGAAGGCTTATTTATCTTTTCTCTACCGAATATTGATCGAATAAAAGTATAACTTAAAAATACTTTTCTTCTAGCTCTAGTTAAAGCAACGTAAAAGAGTCTTCTTTCCTCTTCTTCTTCAGACCTAGACATTTCTTCTTCATTCATTCTGACATGAGGAAATAGATCTTCTTCTAGTCCAGAAATAAATACATAATCAAATTCCAAACCCTTCGAAGCGTGAACAGTCATAAGTCTAACAGCATCTTGCTCTTCTTTTAATTCATCTTGATCACTTGCTAAAGAAGCATTTTCGAGGAAAGTTTCTATTGCAACTTCATTTTGTAAACCATCGTATTGTGTTGCAACAGTTACAAGTTCGCGAATGTTTTCTAATTTTTCTTCATCTTCTTCAGTTCCGCCTTTATACATTTCTTGTATACCAGTTTCTTTTAAAATATATTTTATTGTTTCACTTGGTTTATTTTCTTTTGCATATCTATTTATTCTTTCAAGCATAGCAAAAAAATGGCTAACTTTAAGCTTTGTTCCAGAATTTAATTCTCCTTCTTGACCTGCAATTATTTTTAAAATTGAAGCCTTACCTATTCCTCTTGGTGGAACATTTATTATTCTAATTAGGTCACTACTACTATCTCTATTTAAGCTAGCCTTTAAAAAAGATAGAACATCTTTAACTTCTTTTCTGTCAAAGAATTTAACTCCCAGAACTTGGTATGGAACATTCTTTTTTAAAAATGCTTCTTCAAGTACGCGGGACTGGAAATTTGTTCTGTATAGTACAGCTATTTCCTTTGGATTAACTTTATTCTTTATTAAATCTCTACATTTTTCTGCTATCATACTAGCTTCATCGTGTTCACTTGTTGCCATGTTTAATTCTATTTTCTCCCCCTCACCATTTTTTGTATATAGATTTTTATCTTTTCTTAGAATATTTTTCTTTATGACATTATTTGCTGCAGCGATAATGTTCTGTGTAGATCTGTAGTTTTGTTCAAGAAGTACAACTTGTGCTTCTGGATATTCCTTTTCAAAATTTAAAATATTTTCAATGTTTGCACCTCTCCATGTATATATAGTTTGATCTGCATCTCCAACTACACAAATATTTCTATTTTCTTCTGCTAGTAGTGTTGCAATTTCATATTGAACTTTATTTGTATCTTGATATTCATCTATATGAATGTATTTCCATATTGAATTATATTTACGCTTAATTTCAGGATTTCTTTTTAATAATTTTGCTGTTTTTAAAAGTAAATCATCAAAGTCTAAAGCTTTTTCTTTATTTAAAATGGCCTCGTATTTTTCCCAGACCTGAGCAACAACACTTTGGAAATATTCCTTTTTAGTACTCATATATTGTTCTACTGTGACTGACTCACCCTTTTCTCTTGAAATTGCATTCAATATTGCTCCAGGATCAAATTCCTTCGGGTTTATATTACTAGCCAATAAAGCCTCTTTTATAGCCCTTTTTGAATCAGAACGGTCATATATAGTGAAATGTCTTGGTAAACCAAGGATTTGGCTATTTTCTTTGAGTATATGGACACCTAAAGCGTGAAATGTGCTTACAAAAGGTTTTTCATTGAAAGATATAGGTATATTAAGACTTTTATCTGTTGATATTAGGTGCATAACTCTATCGCGCATCTCTTTAGCTGCTTTATTTGTAAAAGTAATGGCAAGTATTTCTCTCGGAGCGATTCCGCTCTTAATTAGGTTTAAAATTCTATGTGTAATAGTCTTTGTTTTACCTGCTCCTGCGCCTGCAAGTATAAGTAGAGGTCCGCCGATAGTTTCAACAGCCTTTTTCTGTTCTGAATTTAAATTTGAATGGATATTTTCACTCATGTATCACCACTATATCATGGATGGGGCAAGATGTTGACTTTTGAACCTAGCTAAAGTAGTCTTCTATGGTACCAGAAAAATTACTGGTATAAAGATGGCTCAACAGAGCCATTTACCGTCACTCTGAACTCAAAGAATGGTCATAAAAGACCCCGAAAGCTATTGCCGAAATGACAAATTCGTTATGTTATTTTTACCACTGTTAGCAATATACAATTCATGGCTTAAAAACGTCATCTCAAGAGAGATGGTTATTTCTATTTTTATAGGTCTTTGTTTACTGTTTTTTCCTTTAAATGCTTCAGCAAGTATTGTTTCATCTATTTATAACTTACTAGGTAATGAAGCTTCAGCAAAAGTAAGTGATGATATTAGTTATAAAAATTCTCAAAACATGACTGTTCTAAAAGCAGTTGTAAACAATGATCCGAAAGCCAATTTAAATACACTAGAACTAGCACCAATATCACAAAATGCTCTAATAGCCGAAGTTGGTCCTTTAGGTACAGCTTCTGATATAGATGAAGTAGTAAATACTCAAATAAGCATATATACAGTGAGAGAAGGAGATAATCTATCAAAAATAGCCGAATTATTTGATGTTTCAGTAAATACTATAGTTTGGGCAAATAATCTCAATAGAAATGAAGGATTAAAACAAGGACAAAACCTAGTTATACTTCCAATTTCAGGTGTTAGACACCAAGTAAAGAAAGGAGATACAGTAAGTGAAATAGCAAAAAAATATAAAGCAGATTTAAATGAAATCCTTTTATATAATGATATATCTATAAATTCAAAATTAATCCCAGGAGACATTATTTTAATACCTGATGGAGAATTAACTACACCTGTAAAATCAAAGCCAATTAAAGGTAGTTTGGCAACAAATAATCCAGTTCATGATGCGGATGGACCTAGTTACCCAGGATATTACATGAGACCAGTAATCGGTGGAACTAGAAGTCAGGGTCTGCATGGATATAATGCTGTTGATATAGCGGCACCTATTGGAACTCCAATATATGCTTCTGCAAAAGGAAAAGTTATTCTAAGTATTTCTGGTGGTTGGAATGGAGGTTATGGAAGTTTTATAATCATATCTCATGATAATGGAACACAAACTCTTTATGCTCACAATTCAAAGAATATAGTTAAACTCGGAGATACGGTTGATAAAGGAGATTTAATAGCTAAGGTTGGACAAACAGGACATGCAACAGGTCCTCACGTTCACTTTGAAATAAGAGGGGCGAAGAATCCTTTCTAAATATACATTACTATATAAATAAGCTGTCTCAATTTAACTATCCCCTTTCTCTGTATTGCAATGCTTCAAGTATATGTTCCGGCATTACAGTGTCTTTTTGTTCTATATCCGCAATTGTTTGAGCGAGTTTAAGTGTTCTATGGTATGCCCTACCCGATAAACCGAGTCTTTCAGCAGAACTGGATAATAAATCTTTAGTACTTTTCTCAATATTTATACACTTTTGTATATCAGTAATATTCATTTCGCTATTTAGTGATATATTTTTTATATTATATTTTTTAAATCTACTAATTTGTACATTTCTAGTTCTTTCAACAATTTTCCTAAAATCTCTTGATGTCATGTTTTTCTTATCTGGATTGGCAAGTTTCATATATTCGACTTTTGAAACACTTGCCCAAAGATCAATACGGTCTATTATTGGTCCTGAAAGCTTTTTCTTATAGTAAATCAATTCTCTTGTACTACAAGTACAGTTTTTTCCTTTACCATAACCACAAGGACAAGGATTCATACATGCAATTAAAATAAATTTAGCTGGAAATGATATTCTCCCTCTTGCTCTTGATATAGTAACTGTATGATCTTCCAGTGGTTGTCTGAGTGAATCAATTACATTCTTTTCAAATTCTGGAAATTCATCCAAAAACAATACTCCTCTATGTGCCAATGTGATTTCACCAGGTTGTGGTATAGATCCTCCACCTACTAAAGAAGCGTATGAAGAAGTATGGTGAGGCGATCTAAAAGGTGGTCTGGTTATAAATGGTAGTTCAAGTATTTTTGCTACTGAATGTATACTAGTTACTTCAAGTATTTCTTCTACACTTAAATCAGGTAGTATACTTAAAAATGCTTTTGCGAGCATAGTTTTGCCAGTTCCAGGTGGTCCATACATAGCCATATTGTGTCCACCACAAGCGGATATCAATAACCCTCTTTTTGCTATTTCTTGACCCTGTATTAATGAAAAATCTGTTTCATATATTTCATCTTTATACTTTATATGAGTGAGCTTTTCTGGTTTTAATATACAATTCCTTTTATTATTTAAATGATCAATTAAATCATTTAAACTTTCAACTCCATAAATTTTTATACCACTTATTAAACTAGCTTCTTTAACATTATCTTTTGGTATAAATATCTCTTTAAAACCCATACTTTTTACTCCTTTAATGATTGGTAGTACACCATTTATTTTTCTAATCTTACCTTCAAGTGATAATTCACCTAAAAAGAGCTTATCTCTAAAATCAAAATTTAAATCACCACTAGCCAATAAATATCCTATTGCTATAGCTAAATCAAAACCCGAACCTTCTTTTCTTATATCAGCTGGGGCAAGCGATACTACGACTTTTTGATTCTTTTGTTTTGGTGATACATAACCACTATTTTTTATAGCAGAAGATACTCTATCTTTTGCTTCCTCCACTGCTTTATCAGGTAAACCTACTATTGCAAATGAATGAAGACCATTTGAAAGATCAACTTCTATACTCAATATATGT
The DNA here is from genome assembly GCA_964522965.1 of uncultured Candidatus Saccharibacteria bacterium. Taxonomy (GTDB): domain Bacteria; phylum Patescibacteriota; class Minisyncoccia; order Phycocordibacterales; family PALSA-1337; genus CAIOGI01. Next base: position 3,959 of record CAZFXF010000009.1, on the reverse strand, counting down.
GTATTTAAGCCAATTAATTGTGCACTATATGTTTTTGATATTGCCATGAAAGAAAAATATCATAAACGTGATAAAGAAATAATAAAAAAGTTATGAAATTTTAATAAAGTAAAAACACTCTTTCGAGTGCTTTTACCTATATTTATATTCAACTTCTATTTATTTAGATGTTTCATGCATGTTTTGGCTGCTGGGTTTGCCATAAGTCTTTCTTTTTCAATAGGCTCCCCACTTACTTCACATATTCCATACTTACCTTTTTCTATTCTTTCTAGAGCGGAGTTTACATCATCAAGTTGTTTTTCTAATTGGTCTAGTATTCCCTCATTATCCTCAAGTTCTTCAAGTTTATCAGCAAGTTCGTTTTCATCAGCAGAGTCGACTTCTATTTTTCCAGCAGTAGCTTCCCATCCTCCAGCACTGTGTGTGTCTGTATGCCCTACAGTTTCTAGTTCACCTATTAATACTGCTTTTTCTTTTTCTAGCTTATCCTTGAAAAATTCTATATCTTTTTTATTCATATATGAATTTTATCTTATATAATTTTGTTTTTCAATCTTTTCAACTATCTTGCCAAGAGCATTTTCTGTCTTTGTAATAATAAGTGTATTTTTATCTATAAATGTATATAAGAATAAGCTTTTTCCACTTTCATGTATAAATTCTCTAATATCTCTATTTTTAATCTGTTTATCTATGAATTTTCCCCTAATTCCAAAATAATTATTAATTGTAGATGAAGCATTATTATTTATTTCTTCTATAACACCTCTGTAATTCATTAAATCTTCCAATTCATCGGGCATACCTTTTTCCCAAGAAAGCATTCCTGCATAAGTATTTTGGAAAAAGTCAGTAGTAAAGGCTATAAATAATACATTACCCTCATCATTATCTTTTATACCACCTAGCATTATTTTTGAACCAAGGGATCTTAATAATTGATTTGGCATATCTATACCCGTTTTCTTTATAAAGGTTTCAGAATCAATTGCTATAGTGTTGTCACCTTGTTTTATGCTTGGTATGAATTCAACTATTTCATTATCTTTCAAACTAGTTTTACTTAGGCCTGAGTATATTTTATTATATATTTCTTTACTTGTTAGACTGTCAAACTTTATCTCAACCTGACTATTGTTGGGTAGTATGCTAGGTATTTTAATTGCACTTGGTGGTGGAGGAGGTGTTGCAATTACACTTTTTGAATAGAAATAATACGCTCCATATAATCCTCCACCTAAGAATATAATTCCAAAAATTGATAATAAAACTTTTTTAAGTATTTTATTATTTTGATAATCACCAGAGTTCATCATTACCCTTTCTGATTCTGGTATTTCTTGAATATTTTGTATAGGATCTTGTTGAATTTTTTGAATAGGAACTGGAATCGGAACTGGTATTTGCTCTTTCTTTATTACAGGTTCTTTTTTTGGTATAGGTATAAAAGTATTTCTTGGAGGTATGTTTTCTGGTCTTTTTATAATTGGAATTACTGGAGATGTAAAATCCTGTTGTTCCTGGACTTTTTCATATGAAGGATTTTCTTGTTGTTCCTCAACTTTATCTTGTACTACTTCCTCTTTTTTAATAAATTGATCAGGTCCGATTGTTCTATCAGGTTCAACTCTAGATGTGGTCTCATCTCTTAATATTGCATATTTATTTAAAGGAACAAGAGGTTTTACATATTTTTGAGAATTTTGATTGTTGTTTTGATTCTGTTCATTTTGAACATTGTTTGTATTTATGTCATTTAAATTCTTTTTCAAAATTTCATCTCTCCTTTTCTTTTCAGCAATTATCATACTTGCTTTAGATGTATTGTTTTGTCCAAGTACTCTCGCTACATCACTTTCAAACGTTCTTATAGGTTGAATATATACTTTATCTTTATCTGTACTAGTATTTTTACCTGGTATTTCATTACCTGTTTTATTTACTTTATTTGGATCTTGCTTTTCTATTTGTTCAGCAAGAATATTAAGAGGATGTTCTTCGTTCATCTCTATTATTATATCTAGAATTTGGTTTTTCCCCTACTCTTTCTGTTGTTATTATCTTTATTATATCTCTAGCTTTTTCTGCGCTACCATTCTTACCTGTAATATACACACTACCATCATCCTCAATATTTATATCATCCACACCCGTTTTTTCTTTTATTTCTTTAATAGTTTTTCCTCCAGTTCCTATTACTAGACCTATTTTTTCTTTATTTATATTAATTAAAACTATTTTAGGTGCATGTTTTGAAATATCTGGTCTTGGTTTTGCTATTTCTTTTTCAATTACATCAAGTATTTTCATACGTGCTAGTTTGGCTTTTTCAAATGCTTCATTAAGTATTGGTATTGGTACACCACTCACTTTTACATCCATTTGAATAGCTGTAATACCCTGTCTTGTACCCGCTACCTTAAAATCCATATCTCCATGGTGATCTTCCGGTCCTTGTATATCTGTTAAAATCTTATATTCATATTTTTTATTTCCAAATATCTTACCTATTATTCCTGACTTTACTTCTCTCATCATAAGGCCAGAAGCTATTCCAGCAACCGGAGCTTTTATCGGTACACCACCATCCATAAGTGCTATTGTGCTTCCACATACTGAACCCATAGATGTAGATCCATTTGAAGAAAAGGCTTCAGAAACCAAGCGTATTGTGTATGGGAAAATTTCTTTTGTAGGAATCACTGGTAAAAGAGCCTTTTCAGCTAAAGCGCCATGACCTATCATTCTTCTATTTGTTCCTCCTATTCTTCCAGTTTCTCCCGTAGAAAACGGCGGAAAGTTATAATGGTGCATAAATCTTTTATCTTGAGTTATTTCCATTCCATCAAGAACTTGAGCATCTCCTGGGCCACCTAAAGTTAAAACTGATAAAACATGTGTCTGTCCACGATAAAATGTTCCGCTACCATGAAGTATTGGTGATATTCCTCCAGCTTTTGCATATAGCGGTCTTATTTCATCTACTCCTCTACCATCAGCTCTTCTTCCATTATCAATAGCTTCATCATGTATTAATTTATTTATTCTCTCTTCTAGATATTCCTTCGCTACACTTATGTTTTCACTAGGATAATTTTCTTTATATAGCTTTTCCCATTTTTCCTTTACACTACCGAAGCTTTTTTCACCACTTTCATTATTAAAAATTGCTTGTTTTAAAATAGGTTCTATTTCCTTATTAAATAATTCAATTACACTTGTTGGAATTGGTTTATTTTCAATTACTCTTTTTGTTTTACCTATTTCTTTAATTATATTTTCTTGCCATTTCTGTATTTTTTCTATTTCTTCACTCGCTTTCATTATTGCTTGTGTAACCTCATCTTCACTACATTCTTTACCACCAAGTTCAATCATATTTATATTTCCATCTTTACCACAAGCTACCAAATCCAAACTTATATCTGCTTTTTTTCTTTCTGTATAGCTAGGATTAATATGAAAACCATCATTATGCCCTATTCTTACAGCTGAAACTGGTCCATTCCAAGGTATATCTGATGTACCTAGTGCTAATGATGCACCTATTACAGATATAACATCTGGATCATCTTCATCTATCGATAATACAGTTAAGACAACTTGAACTTCATTTCTTATATGATGATCAAACAATGGCCTTATAGTTCTATCAACAATTCTCCCAGATAGTATTGCTTCATCACTAGGCTTTCCCTCCCTTCTTATAAATCTACTACCAAGTATTTTTCCAGAAGCATAAAATCTTTCCTCGTATTCTACAGTTAATGGAAAGAAATCTATATCTCTTTGTACTTTACCCATTACAGCCGTAGCTAATACTACAGTATTGCCATATTTAAGCATTACTGAGCCATGTGCTTGTTCTGCTAGATTGTTAAATTCAGCTATTAATACTTTTCCACCTATTTCTATAGAGTATTGTTTAGAGTTCATGTTTTAATTTTAACAAATAT
>CAZFXF010000008.1:0-17608 GCA_964522965.1 uncultured Candidatus Saccharibacteria bacterium | reverse complement strand
ATTATTTTAGAATAAATAATATACCTTCATTGTATAGTTTTAATATAGAAAAAGGGCAATGGTATAAATACGATCCTAAAGAAAATAATAAAAATGGTTCCTCTCCTTATATTTCAAAGAGTTTTTCAAATCTAGGAAAAACATATAAAGAAAATAAAAATGAAATAGTAAAAGGTATAAATATAATAGCAAAGATTGCTGATGAAAAAGGTCTATATAAAATAAATGGTCCGATTAAAAAAGAAAAAATAGGAAATGAAAATCTATATAGATATGACTTAGTTATGGTTAGTGAAGCACTAAAGCCTTTCTATGAAGAAATTTCTAAAGTTACAAAAGCAAATAATGGTAAAGATTCAGAAACATTAAAGCAAACAATTGAAACAATTGATACAAAACAGTATCAAGAAGTTCTTGAATATATTAAAAATAATTCAGTAAATACTCTTTGGGTAGATGGAAAGGGTATACCAAGAGTAATGGAGTATTCACTTAAGGTAGCACCACCAGATGAAAATACAAAGTTAAAGAATAAACAAGTAGTATTTAAATTTAAATTTGAATTAAGTGATGTAAATAAAAAGATAAATATACAAGTACCAAATAATTCAAAATCAATAAATGATTTACTAAATAGCAGTTCGAGACAGACTACAAATACAAAATAATATAGTTTTCCACTTGATATAAAAATATACGGAGTTATGATAATAGTGGATAGAAAGGAAGTTCATGAATACAAATGAAGAAATTCCAGAACAAAATCCGCCACAGCCACCCAAAAAATCCACAAGGAGAAATTGTGCTTCAAGGCAACTCTCTTTTTTTCTGAGAGGTGGTTTTGGTACAAGAAATAGCGACGAGAAAAATTTCGATCTGTTCGATGATCCCGATCAAGGTTACTATCACCATCCATACGGAGCTGGAGCTCGATAATGCTCTATTTCCTCAAAACCCCCGATTAAGTTCGGGGTGTTTTTTATGGTAAATTGTACATATGTATATAAAGATAAAAGTAATTCCTAGTTCAAAAAGGGAAGTTATTGATAAAATTGATGAAGAGAATTATGAAATAAAGGTAAAACAAGAACCAAAGAATAATGCAGTAAATAAAAGATTGGTAGAAATAATGCGTGATAAATATAAAAATGCAAAAATAATACGTATCATTTCTGGACATCGGTCACCTTCAAAAATTATTAGCATAGATGTATAATATAGGTATGAATATAAATATAAAAACATCATCAATTTCGCTTACACCAAGTATTAGTGATTATGTAGATAAGAGATTGCAAACAATAAAAAGCTTTTTCCAAAATGATAGTACAGCTATATGTGATGTAGAGCTTGCAAGAACTACTTCTCATCATAAGTCAGGTGATATATTTCGAGCAGAAATTCATATTGTAGCAAAAGATAAAAATCTATATGCAAGTAATGAACAAGATGATTTATATAAAGCTATAGATATGGTTCGTGATGAAATGTTACGCGAAATAAAGACTATAAAATCGAAAGATCAATCTATGTTAAGAAGAGGAGGGGCAAGAATAAAGGATATGATACGTGGTATTTGGAAGGGTAAAAAGTAATAAATGTGATTCCTCCATTTTTCAAACAAAAAGTGAATACTTGGTTATGTATAGCCTTATTGTCACTTATGACATTTTGGACAGTTTTGTATTATTTTACACATAAAGCCTTTGCTATAAGTGAAGATTATACAAATTCATATACAGAAATAAGTAAACAAATTTAGAATTGTTTATTATAATCAACTTCCTTTTTTCCTTCAGGTACAACTTTTTCTATTGTAAGTTTTCCGTTAGTAAAACTAGCCTTAGTTATTTTATATCTTATTTGTTTCCCATCTACATTTTCAAAAAAATAGCTTGATGGCCAACCATAATAAGCTTGAATTTTTAAATAGTTTTTATACGGATCATGTTTAAAGTCAATAAGTCCATCAGTTTTTTCTATTTTTTTAGTATAGCTAGCTTTACTATCATCTTGTGGTTTTTCTTTTATTTCTCCTTTTATCCAACTTGGTAGTATTTCTACTAAAAGTTTTGCACCTTGTTCAACTAGTTTTGTACCAAGTATATCTCTTCTCATTGGCCATGGTTCACAATCAACTTCTTTAATAGCGACTATTGGTCCATGATCCATTTCTTTATCCATTTTAATAATACTTACACCTGTATTTCTCTCATCTGAAAGTATTGCACTTTCAATAGGGCAAGAACCACGGAATTTTGGCAAAAGGGAAGGATGAATGTTTAAACTTCCATTTTTTGGAATATTCAGTATATTTTCTGGAATTATTTTTCCATAAGCCATGACTATAAATACATCTACATTAAATTTCTTTATACTATCAATAAAATTCTGTTCATTAATTTTTACAGGAGTAAAAACTTCAATATTATTTTGTAGACCAAAAGTCTTTGCTGGAGTAGGGGATACTTCCATATTTCTTCCTCTGGGTTTATCTGGTGCGGTAACTATAAACTTTATATCAAAACCACCTTTCTTAAGTTCATTTAATACTATTACTGAATATTCAGGTGTACCCCAAAAACCAATTTTAATATCTTTATTATTCATTATTGTATTTTTTGTGTCATATTACCTCGTGACTTTGTATCACCATCTTCTGGAGGCATGTCTTCTATATCATAAGCAGAATCAATAAATAATACTCCATGCAAATGATCTGTTTCATGTTGAAATACTTGTGCTAAAAGACCACTAGCACCACGCTCTATTTTTTCTCCTTTTTCATTGTATGCTCTTATGCTTACTTTCTCTGCTCTTTTTATCTTCCCATATTTCCATCTTACTGATAAACAACCTTCTTCTACTTCTTGTTTTTCTTTTGAAAATTTAATTATTTCAGGATTTATAAATGTAATATAGTTTTCTTCACCTTTGTATTTTGGTTCAGCAAGTCTCAAAACCTTACCAGAAACAATAAAAATTTGTTTACTAATTCCTATTTGAGGTGCGGCAATAGCAATACCATCATCTTGTTTTTCAAGAGCAGAAATCATATCTTTTATGATACTTTGTATTTCTTTTGTTTGAATAGTGTCTATTTCTACTTTATCAGCTTTTTTTCTCAAGACACCACCATTTATCTTATCGCTTATTTGGACTATATCAGTCATATTATATATTAATATACGTATTTTTTAGTGTTATGGCAATATGTAGTATTTATAGCATAGTTTCAGGATCAATGTTTATACTCACAAAAGGAGGTAAAAATCTAAGTTTTTGTAATAAATTTATTTCAGGCCATTGATTTTGTTCTATCTTTATTATTCCATGCAAAACTTCTTCACCCTTTTTATTTCTAGTAAATGCTGGAAAAATATCTATTTCAATAGGTGATAAATCATTTTTGATTTTTTCCATTTGTTCAGTAATAATATTTCTCTTTCCAGATATTGTAATTTTTATTAAAGTTTTAAATGGAGGGTAACCAAGTATAGATCTTTCTTCTAAAGTATTTAAATAAAATTCTTGTTTCTTTTTATTTATAAAATAATCAAAAACTCTCTCATCTTTTTTTCTTGTTTCAATAATCATATTTATATCTGTCTTTTGTCTAACCGTATTTAGCATATGCATTATTTTTTCTTCTATACGGAAATCAGGAAGAGAAAATAGGGAATCAATACTTAAAATAGAACTATATTCTGCTTGTGAGTGAATATATTGGAGCATCATTTCTGTACCAATTAGTATTGAGCTTGGTGTATTTTCCCATTTATTTATTATTTCTTTTATCTCTTTATCATTTTTAACTGAATCCGAATCAATTTTATATATATTTATATTTTTAAAATCATTTTTAATTTTTTCATATACCAAGTCTATACCTATACCAAATGCTTTTAACTTCCAACTACCACAATTTTTACAATATTCTTCTGTACTTCTTCTTTCTCCACAACGATGGCACATGAAGAAATTCTTATGTAAAACAACTGGTGAATTGCAATTGTTACAATGAACTACTGTATTACAATCTTCACATAGAGTAATAGGTGAGACACCTCTTCTAAGTGTCAGTATAAGCATTCTTTTCTCATTATTTATTGTTTTATTTATGTTTAAAATAGTCTCATCTGATATTGTCTTGAACTCTTTATCTTGCTCATCACTCTTTTTCTTCATATCTACAATAGATATTTCGGTATGATTGTCAGTATTATTTTCAAAACTATTGATATTTATAATTTCACCAATCTTTTTCCTATATATTGTTTCAGTACGTATATTATCTCCAGAATAATAAAGGTCTATATTTAATTGTTTCGCATATTGTTCAATAAAATACCTAATATCTATATATGGTCTCTTTTGAATTTTATATCCTTTACTATTTTCATTTTCTATAACAATAGTTCCTAAGTCACTTCTATCTATAGATAAAAAAGCATAACTACAAATAATAACTACAGGATGTTGTTCTTCTAAAATATTATTCCAAGTACTTATTATTTCTTTTTTAGTAAGGTTTCCATGTAATAAAAAACTATATTTTTCTATGCCTTTTTTTAATAAATTAAAACCATGTATAGTTTGTTCTGCATTTGGATAAATAAAAAATAATGATTTCTTTTTTGCAAATTCATGCCTAATAATATTTCTAAATTGTGTATATCTCTCTGTTTCTGGAGAATCAATTAAATAGATTTTTTGATTGTTTAAATTATAATTTTCATTATTAATATCATTATCTTGGGCTTTATTTATCTTAACTTCATCTAATTTAATTTTATCTATATTTTCAAATATATAGTCAGGTACAAGAGAATTTATTGTAGATCCTATACTTCCCGCAAAATAATCACTTGTATAAGATAATGCATCTGTAAAATTTTTTGTAAAAAAGCTTTTTGCTTTAATTTTCTCTATTTTTTTTAAAGCAAAGCCAGCTCTCTTTATATCTGTTTTTATATCTTGAGCTTTTTTTACACTTACTACTATTCCTTTAACCTTTTTATTTCTAACTGGAACACTAACAATAGAGCCAATATAAATATCTTGAGATGTAAAATATGTAAGTGTGCCTAGAGCACTACCTTTTTTTATTGGTATTACTTCAATTACATTCATATATTTAAAAATAAAATTTACTCTTCAAATATTTCTATATCTGCACCAATTTTATTCAATCTAACTGCCAAATCTTCATAACCTCTATTTATATTGTATACATTTCTAAGTATGCTTATTCCATGAACTGCAAGCATAGCTATCATAATAACTACAGAAGGGCGTAGAGCAGGTGGGCAAGTTATATCAGCTTTTTTCCAAAGTGTTGGACCCTTTATATAAAATCTATGAGGATCTGCAAGTATTACATCCGCTCCTAGTTTTTCTAGTTCTTTATAATATATTGCTCTTTCTTCATAAACCCAATCATGTATAAAGCTCTGTCCATGTGCTACAGAACCAACTGCAACGAAAAAGGGAAGATTATCCATATTTATTCCTGGATAAGGTTGAGCATGGATTTTATCCGGTAAAGCTTTAAGTGTACTTTTCTTTGTTTGTATATCAACTAGATTTATTTTTCCATTTAATCCTTTATAACGATTTATTATTTTATACTTGAAACCCATTTTTTCTAGTTTCAATAATTCTAGTTCAAGGAAATCAATAGGGCATCTTTCAATAGTAATACTTGAACCTGTTACTATAGCTATTGTTATAAGAGACATAGCTTCTATTGGATCTTCACCTATTGCATATTCTATATCTTGATTTATTTCTTTTACTCCATTTATTATCAAAGTAGAAGTACCAATTCCTTGTATATCTACTCCTAGGTTTTGTAGATAAAAACAAATATCTTGAACTTGATAATTTGCTGAAGCAAACTTTATTGTAGTTTTGCCTTGTATTAGTGAACTTGCCATTATAACTGTTTCTGTAACAGTATCTCCTGCTTCATACATTATGATCTCATTTTCTTTTAGACCTTTATGACTAATATCATAATGACTAGATTTAGTATCTATTTTTACTCCAAGTTTTTCTAAAGCGAAAAGATATGGTGTAACTGTTCTTGATCCAAGTCTACAACCACCTGCTTGTGGAAGTTTGAAGTGCTTAAACATATGTATAAGCGAACCAATAAGCATAATACAACTTCTTGTTCTTTCAGCGCTTTCTTTATTTATTTTTTCTATATCAATTTTCTTTGGAGGAGTGATTATCAAATCATCCTTTTTCCATTCTGTTTTTACTCCAATACTATTTAATACTTCAGATATTCTAAAAACTTCCTCTATCTTTGGTGCATTTTTTATTGTAGTACTTCCTTTATTTAATAATGAAGCACACATGATACCAACTGCACCATTTTTTGAACTTCTAACCTTAATATTTCCACTTAATATTTTTCCTCCATTAATTCTAAAGTTAATACTAGGTTTAGTTTTTTTAATTTCAGTTTTTGTATTTTTTCTATTCATATTTATAATAAACATTATGAGGCTTTATTTCTTTTTTGCAAATAAGTCAAAATAAGAATATTATTGCTATATATGAACGTCTTTGGACAAAAACTTGGAATAGATCTAGGTACGGCAAATACCCTTGTCTTCGTGCCTGGAAAGGGAATTGTTTTGAATGAACCTTCGGTTGTTGCTGTTTCTGAAAATGGTAAAAATATTTTAGCTGTGGGTCTTGAAGCAAAAGAGATGATAGGTAGAACACCTGACGGTATTATTGCTTATAAACCTATGCGTGATGGTGTTATAGCTGATTATAAGATAACAGAAGTAATGCTCAGGTATTTTATAGATAAATCTTTAGGTAAATGGAATTTATTTAAACCTGAAGTTATGGTTTCAGTTCCTGCTGGTATTACATCAACAGAAAGAAGGGCTGTAGTTGAAGCTGCGATAAAAGCGGGTGCAAAAAATGCTTATGTAGTTAAAGAACCAATTCTTGCTGCTATTGGTGCAGGTATTCCTATTCAAGAAGCAAGAGGACATATGATAGTAGATATTGGAGGAGGAACTATAGATGTTGCAGTTATTTCTCTTGGAGGAATTGTTTCTTCAAATTCTGTAAAATGTGCTGGAAATAAAATTGATTATGCAATTGCAGACCATTTAAAAAAGAACTTCAATCTTTCAATTGGAGAAAAAATGGCAGAAGATATAAAAATAATGATTGGTTCAGCAATACCAATGGAAGAAGAATTAACTATGATTGTAAAGGGAAGAGACTTTGTTACAGGTTTACCACGATCAGCAGAACTTAAAACAAATGAAGTTGTTAAAGCAATAGGTAAAGAACTTCGAGATATGATAAAGGCAATAAAGGACGTTCTTCAAGAAACTCCGCCTGAACTAGCTTCAGATATCATAGATCATGGAATTACCATGACAGGAGGTTCATCACTCTTAAGAAATCTTCCTGAACTTATATACAGAAGAATAGGTGTGAAGGCTAGGGTAGCTGATGATGCACTGTATTGTGTAGCAAAAGGAACTGGTATTGCTCTTGAACACATTGATACATATAAGAAATCTATTATATCTAAAAGATAATAAAGAAAATATTTTATACATTTTAAAATGTGGCTAAATAAAGCCATATTTTTGACATATAGTACATAAACATGTAAATACTCTTGACTTTTATTTATATTATGCTATGCTACTCAATGTAGTTCTTTGAATTTCTCTCAGATGACGTCACCTCATCCGAGAGCGCGGTAAAGTGCTAGGTGAATGGAAAAGCTTAAGTGGTGGAAACACCATGAGGAGTCACGCGAAGCTTCCGGCGTGAATAAGCCCGATTGAGGGAAAAATTTCCAAACGACAGCGAGCCAGGCTCGAAAGGGCCTGATGCCCGGTTGGTACAAATGCTAAAAAAGCAAGTATTTAGAGTGGATAGTATAATACTTGCTTTCCCAGCAATCCCTGGGTTGCCAATGTGTAGATCAATCGAAGGTATGGCAATACCTTTGGAGACAATGATCAATGCACAGAAGAATTATTTGTTATATCTGGCTTAGGCCAAACGTAGAAGCGTCAACTTCTCTATAATTACTTCATTCCACACCTGAGCGCATATGGTTAGACTTCGGTCGAAGCTGTATGCGCTCTTTCTTTTTATATACATAAACAACATTATTATTTATAATGCTCTTATGAATGAATTTGAAGAAATACTTACACTCTCACATCATGCATACTTCATACATCATAAACAGGGTATTGTAGATAGACTCAAGGATTTTTTACATAAGAAATTTAAAATACAACAAAAGCAGAACCCAGATTTTTTTCATGAGAATTATATTACTCTATCAATAGAGCAAAGTAGAAGAATAAAAGAAATACATACAGGAAAGTCTTTTGCTGAAAATGGTAAGAGAATATTTATTATTGAAGTAAATGCAATTACGCATGAAGCACAAAATTCTCTTTTAAAGATTTTTGAAGAACCAAATGAAACTAGTCTTTTCTTTTTAATTATGCCTAGTGTTGAAATATTATTACCGACACTTAAGTCTAGATTGTTTATAATTAAAAATAATAATCATGATGAAATACCAGATTTTATAAAACAAGCAAAAGATTTTATTAAAATGAATATTGGAGAAAAGATAAGCTTTGTAAATGAATTGGCAAAAGATATAAGTGATGAAAAAAAGACAAAAATGGATGCAATTACTTTTTTATCAGCACTAGAAAAAGTTATATACGATAAGGTGGATTTTAATAATATAAGTATTGAAGAAAAACAGAGTCTCAATGCAATTTTAAAAGCTCGGGACTATATGAATGATAGATCACCAAGTATAAAGCAAATCCTTGAATTTGTGGCAGTTTCTTTATAATTAGTCTATAATTGATGAATAATAAATAAAAACATGGCATACGATTTTACTAAATTCAAAAAATCACTTATTGGAGCAGAGGAATGGATAAAAAGGGAGTTTTCTGGTATTAGAACTGGACAAGCAAGCCCAAGTTTACTTGATTCAATAAAAGTAGATTCATATGGGGTACCTAGCTCTATTTCACAACTCGGATCTATAACTGTAGAAGGAGCTAGAACTATTCGTATTGTGCCTTGGGATAATTCTCAAGTAAAAGATATAGAAAAAGCTATTACTATAGCTAGTCTAGGTGTATCTGTTGTTGTTGATGATAAAGGTTTGAGAGTTAATTTCCCTGAGCTTACAGCTGATAGAAGAAAAGAAATAGTAAAACTTGCAAAAGAAAAACTAGAAGAAGGTAAAAAGCAGATAAGAATGCATAGAGATGATGTTATGAAAGATTTACAGAATAAAGAAAAAGATGGTTCAATGGGAAAAGATGATGTTTTTAGACATAAAAATGAAGCACAAAAAATGGTTGATGAAGCAAATAAAAAGCTCGATGATGCCTTTATAAAGAAAGAAAAAGAAATATTGTCATGACCGTAGTTATATTTCTAATTGTTTTAGCTATTTTAATTTTTGTTCATGAACTTGGGCATTTCTTATTTGCTAGAATGGCTGGAATTAGAGTTGATGAATTTGCTTTAGGTTTTGGCCCAAAGATTTTCTCTTTTAAAAAGGGAGAGACAGTTTATGCTCTTAACCTCATACCTTTTGGAGGTTATGTAAAGATATTTGGAGAAAATCCTGATGAAGAAAGCATAATAGGTAAAGATAGTGGAAGAAGTTTCGTTCATGCTAAAAAGATACACCAAATACTAACTTTATCAGCCGGAGTTTTATTTAACTTTATCTTTGCTTGGATACTTATAACATTATCATTCAATTTCGGTGTTCTTGCTTCATATGAAAGTTATCCAAAATACGTAAATCTAATGAGTGATCCTAGAATTACTATTACATACGTTTCAGAGAACTCTCCAGCACAAAAATCTGGTCTTAAACCTGGAGATGCTATTTTAGGATTTAAGAATATAAATGATATTCAAGATTTTATAAATAAAAGTGAAGGTAAAGAAATAAAATTTAAAATTGTAAGAGATAATGAGGTTGAGAAAACTATAACTTTATTACCAGAAAAAGGAATAGTTGAAGGTAAATACGCAATAGGTATAGCAATGGACAATACAGCAATATTAAAATTACCATTTCTTACTTCTATAATTGAAGGAGGAAAGCTTACTTTAGATATGATGGTAAAAACTGTGACAGGTTTCTTTGATTTGATCGCGGGTATATTTAATGGAAAATCATCATTAAAATCCGTAACTGGTCCAGTAGGTATAGCAAGTATGGTTGGAGATGCGGCAAAGCTTGGTTTTAATTATTTACTTATGTTTACTGCAGTTATATCTATAAACTTAGGAATAATAAATATAATGCCTTTTCCAGCGCTCGATGGAGGTAGAATACTTTTTGTTTTAATTGAAACAATAATTAGACGACCTATTAGACCAAGTATTGCTAATACAATAAATACTATTGGTTTTGGTCTACTTATGTTACTTATTGTTATTGTAACCTATAGAGATATTGCAAAGTTAGTGCACTAGTTGTGTTCTGTTTTTTCTTCTACACATAAATATATTTTAATGATAGGATGTTGTAATGAAACAAACAAAACTCTTTACAAAAACTAGACGTGAAGCTCCTAAAGATGAGGTCTCAAAGAATGCAGATTTACTTATTCGCGCAGGATATATTTATAAGGATATGGCAGGGGTTTATTCTTTTTTGCCACTAGGTCTAATGGTTTTGAATAAGATATCAAATATTATTAGAAAAGAAATGAATGCTATAGGTGGAGAAGAAATATTTTTAACATCTCTACAGGATAAAAAGGTATGGGAAAAGACAGGAAGATGGAGTGATGATGTAGTTGATAATTGGTTTAAAACAAAGTTAAAGAATGATACCGAGCTAGGACTAGGTTTTACTCATGAAGAGCCACTTACAAGACTAATGAAGGATTATATAAGATCCTTTAGAGATTTACCTGTTTATGCATATCAAATTCAGACAAAGTTCAGAAATGAAGCTCGTGCAAAGAGTGGAATAATGAGAATGAGAGAATTTCTTATGAAAGATTTGTATTCATTTTCAAAGGATGAAAAACAACATTTAGAATTTTATGAAAAAGCAAAACAAGCGTATTTAAATATATTTAATAATGTTGGTATAGGAGATAAAACTTATTTAACATATGCTTCAGGTGGAAGTTTTTCAAAATATTCTCATGAATTCCAAGCTATTACTGATTCTGGTGAAGATTTAATTTATGTAGATGAAGAAAAGCATATAGCAATAAATAAAGAGGTTTTAAATGAAGAAGTATGTAGTGATGCAGGTGTTAAAAAGAGTAATTTAATAGAAAAGAAAGCAGTAGAAATCGGTAATATATTTTCTTTAGGTACACGTTTTTCAGAGGCACTTGAACTATTTTATACTGATGAAAAAGGAGAAAAGAAGCCAGTTGTTATGGGTTGTTATGGAATAGGTCCAGGAAGATTGATGGGTACAGTTGTAGAAATTTTATCTGATGATAAAGGTCTAGTATGGCCTATAGCTATTTCACCATTTGATATTCATATAGTTTCTCTTGATCAAAGTACAAATGAAATTGCACAAAATATATATAAAGATTTAACTGATAAAGGTATACAAGTATTGTTTGATGATAGAGATGTGAGACCTGGGGAAAAGTTTGCTGATAGTGATCTTATAGGTATACCAATTAGACTTGTAATAGGTGAAAAAGGAATAAAACAGGGAAGTTTTGAAGTTAAGTTTAGAAAAGATGGAAATACAGAAAATGTTACAAAAGAAAATATAATAGATTACCTAGTAAAAGAAATACAAAGACTACATGGCAAAAAATAATTTCAAAGAAAGAATATATGAAAAACTATCAAATGATATTGGTATAGACTTAGGAACTGCTAATACCCTAGTTTATGTTCGTGGAAGAGGAATAGTTGTAAATGAACCTTCGGTAGTTGCTTTAAATCAAAAGACTGGAAGAGTGGTAGCCTTTGGTACTGAAGCAAAAAATATGTTGGGTAGAACACCTTCACATATAGTTGCTATTAGACCTTTAACTGATGGTGTTATTTCTGATTATGAAGTTGCTGAAGAAATGGTTGCTTATCTTATAAGAAAAGCTGAATCATTTTCAAAAAAGTTTTTGGGTCCAAGAGTTGTAGTTGGTGTACCTTCTGGAGTAACAAATGTTGAAGCCAGAGCAGTTTATGATGCCGTAAAAAGTGGTGGAGCAAGAGAAGTGTTTATTATAGAAGAACCAATGGCGGGGGCTATAGGTATTGGTTTGCCTATATTTGAACCAGTAGGAAACATGGTTATTGATATTGGTGGTGGAACTACTGATATAGCTTTAATATCTCTAGGAGGAATTGTTAGATCCAAAAATCTAAAAGTAGCAGGGGATAAAATAAATAGTGATATTATCTCTTATATTAGAAATGAATTTAAAATTTTAATTGGAGAAAAAACAGCCGAAGAAGTAAAAATAAATATTGGTGCTGCTATACAAAAGAAATCAAATGAAACTTTGGTTAGAGGAAGAGATCTTATTACAGGTTTGCCTAGAGAAGTTGTCATTACAAGTGCAGATGTTATGGAAGCAATGGGTAGTTCTATAGAAACTATAGTTCAAAGTGCAAAAGAAATACTTGAGACTACACCACCAGAAATTCTTTCTGATGTAATGAAAAGAGGTGTTTATGTACTAGGTGGTGGTGCTTTGATAAAAGGACTTGATGAATTATTAAATTCAGCTTTAAAAATACCAGTATATATTGATGATGATCCCCTTACTTCAATTGCTCGTGGTACAGGTATAATATTAGAAAACTTTGATAAATATAAAGAAGTTTTAATAAACAATGAAGATGAACTACGTGCTCAAAAGTGAGTATGCAAATAAAACAAATAAATATAGACCGATAATACTTTGTTCGGTTTTGGTTTTTGTATTTATAATAATCCACTTTATTTATCCAAAATTTTTTCCAACAATATTTATAACTATTGCAAAACCTTTTTGGAATTTTGAAAATAATATAAAAGATGGAAATACAGGTTTAAGCACTCAAGAACTTCAAGTTAAAATTAATGAACTCGAGAAGACTCTTCAAGATAAACAGGCTTTATATGATTACTCCGACGCTTTAAAGAAAGAAAATGAAGACTTAAAGGCACTTATGGGGAGAAAGGAAGATAAAAATATGATACTGTCTCAAGTTATTAAAAAACCACCTTATTCACCTTATGATAGTTTTATATTAGATGTTGGAGAGGGACATGGTATTAAAAAAGGTGATATTGTATACATTGGTTCTCATATTCCTATAGGTGAAATTGTGGAAGTATATAAAAATAGTTCAAGAGTAAGTTTATATTCTTCAGGTGGTCAAAAGTTTATAGCGACTGTTGGTCCAAAAAATATTCCAATCACAGCATATGGTAAAGGAGGTGGAAGTTTTGAAGCACAACTACCTAGAGATGCTCAGGTCACAGAAGGAGATATAGTTTCAATCCCACAACTTTCTGATTCTTTTATTGGTATAGTAAATAAAGTAGTTTTTGAACCATCAGATCCATTTTCAACTATATTATTTTCACAATCAATAAATATTTTTGATATTAAATGGGTAGAAATTGAATTAAATTCTAGTATTAAAAAAGATGTTCAATAATTATATATACAGAATAATATTATTTTTATTATGTTTTATTTCAGTAGTTTTAGGTTACTGGTTTATTACATTTGCTTTAGTAATTTGTGGCTGTATTATTTATAGAAATTACTATGAAATTGCCTTTTTTGGTCTCATGTACGATTCACTTTTTGGTTTAGGTATAAACTATACTGGTAGTCTAATTGCATTCATATCTTTTATTTTAGTTTTTTACGGTAAAAGAATATTTATAGGTTATGTCAATAATTAATTTTTTCAAATTCAAAAGAAAGAGATCATATAAAGAAATTGCTCCTGAAGAAATCTTTATGGATTCAAAAAACCTTCCTGATTTTGACATTGATCAATTCGAAGGAAGAATAGAAAAGCCTATTAATAAAATAAGTTTGATTTTTGTCTTTATAGTTTTTTGTACTATTGGAAGTTTGTATTTATATAGGGCTTGGTTTTTACAAATAAAACAAGGAGATATTTATACTCAAAAAAGTGAAAATAATAGATTGAGACATACACCCATATTTGCTTCACGTGGAGTTATTTATGATAGAAATGGTACTGAACTAGCCTGGAATTCACCTGGGGACGACCCATATATATCAGTAAGAAAGTATTTGAATATTCCAGGACTTGCTCACGTTTTAGGCTATATTCAATACCCATCAAAAGATAGTTCCGGTTATTATTATAAAGAAGATTTTGAAGGGGTTGACGGTGCTGAAAAATATTTCAATTCTATTTTAACAGGACAAAATGGACTTAAATTAATTGAAGTTGATGCAAGGGGAAGATTGCAATCAGGAAATATAGTAAAAGCACCAAAAACTGGTGGTAATGTAACTTTGTCTATAGATTCTAGAGTGCAGAGTGAATTTTATAGTGCAATAAGAAATGTTGCTGAAAGCGTAGGTTTTGCTGGTGGTGCTGGAGTTATGATGGATGTAAATACCGGTGAAATTATTGCTATGACTAGCTACCCAGAATTTTCTTCAGAAATAATGTCTGAAAAAAAAGATAATGTAATGGTTAAATCATATTTAACAAGTAAGAATAAACCATTTTTAAATAGAGCAACAGATGGTTTATATGCGCCAGGTTCTATTGTAAAACCATATGTAGCTCTTGGAGCACTCAATGAAAAGATAATTGATCCATTAAAAAAGATATTAAGTACAGGTTCTATTTCAATTCAGAATGAATACAATAAAGATCAACAAACTGTATTTAAAGATTGGAAGGCTTTAGGTTATGTAGATATGAGAGAAGCTATAGCAATGTCATCCGATGTATATTTTTATGAAGTTGGAGGAGGTTATAAAGAACAAAAAGGTTTGGGAATTGAGAGAATTAAAAAATATATGAATTTATTTGGTTTTGGTGAAGGTATAAAGGATTCATTTTTTTCAGGTCCAGACGGTGTAGTTCCTTCTCCTGAATGGAAAGCAAAGAATTTCGGTGGGGAAACATGGAGACTGGGTAATACCTACCATACAGCAATTGGACAATATGGTTTTCAAACTTCACCAATACAAGTTGTTAGAGCAGTTAGTGCTATTGCAACTGACGGTATCCTTACAAATCCTACGATAATAAAAGGTGAACAAGGTCAAGTTATTAGAAATATTCCAATTAGTAAAAGTAATTTTGATATTGTTCATGAAGGCATGAGAAAAGGTGCCATAACTGGTACTGGAAAAGCACTTAACGTGCCTTTTGTAAAAGTTGCAACAAAAAGCGGTACGGCAGAACTAGGTCTTGAAAAATCTAATGTAAACTCATGGATTACAGGATTTTTCCCTTATGACAATCCTCGATATGCTTTTGCTATTGTTATGGAAAAAGGTTCAGTACATAACCTTATAGGAGCCGCTGCAGCAATGAGACAAGTGCTTGATTGGATGGGTAAAAATACTCCAGAATATTTTAAATAGGAGGAATATTATAAAATCTATTAAAGCTTTACTTAAAAGGCTATTTTTGGTATTATGTCACTACTTATATATTTAATTTACAACTAAAATGAGCGAAAAAGAGCAGTACCTTACAAGAGAAAAACTAGAAGAATTCCGAAAGGAAGTTGATTTTTTAAAGACTGATAGAAGAAAGAAAGTTGCTGAAAATCTAGAATATGCAAAGAAGTTAGGTGATCTTTCTGAAAATGCCGAATATCACGAAGCAAGACAAGAACAAGCCGAGATAGAAGATCGTATAAACTATCTAGAAGGTGTTTTAAAGAATGCTATTATTACTGATGGTTATTATGGTGAAGGTGTTGGAATAGGTTCTACAATAAAAATTAAAAAGGACGGTGAAAGTGAAGTAAAAATTTATAAAATTGTAGGTTCTGAAGAAGCTGATATGTTACAAGGTAAACTTTCAAATTTATCACCGCTCGGTAGTGCTTTAATAGGTAAAAAGAAAGGTGATAGTGTAACTGTAAATACTCCAAAAGGAAAAATAAATTATTCAATAATAAATATTGATTAAATATTTGTATGGCATCAATACAAGAACTTAGAAATACTAGAATACAAAAACTTGAAATACTAAAGAATGCAGGAATGGATCCATATCCAGCAAAAGTTCCTAGAACTTTTTGTTTATTTGATGCTAGAGAAAGCTTTGAACAATATAAAAAAGAAAATAAGACAGTATCACTTGTAGGTAGAATAATGGCTATTCGTGGACAAGGTGCCATTTTATTTATTGTTTTAAATGATGGTAAAGGAAAATTTCAAGCAGTATTTAAAAAAGATGAAATAGAAGAGGGTAAATGGAAATTATTTGGTGATGCTATTGATATTGGTGATTTTATATCTGTAACTGGTACTTTCTTTACTACAGAAAGAGGGGAGCCTAGTATTTTGGTAAAAGATTGGACAATAGCTACAAAGAGCCTTTTGCCTTTACCTGAAAAGTGGCATGGAATTCAAGATACTGATGAAAGATATAGAAAGAGATATCTAGATATATTAATGAATCCTGAACTAAAAGATTTATTTATTAAAA
This sequence comes from uncultured Candidatus Saccharibacteria bacterium, assembly GCA_964522965.1. Taxonomy (GTDB): domain Bacteria; phylum Patescibacteriota; class Minisyncoccia; order Phycocordibacterales; family PALSA-1337; genus CAIOGI01. Next base: position 898 of record CAZFXF010000008.1, on the reverse strand, counting down.
AATCAAAATTCTGGGATGTAACTAGAAAGTTTTTAAAGGATGAAGGTTTTCTTGAAGTTGAAACTCCAAGTATAGAACTTACAACAGGTGGTGCAGAAGCTACTCCATTTAAAACACATCATAATGATTATGATTTGGACGTTTATCTTCGTATTTCAGTAGGGGAATTGTGGCAGAAGAGACTTATGGCTGCTGGTTTTCAAAAGACATTTGAAATAGGTCGTGTATATAGAAATGAAGGTTCAAGTCCTGATCACTTACAAGAATTTACAAATATGGAATTCTATTGGTCTTATGCTGATTACAACATGGGTATGGATTTAGTTAGAAAAATGTATATTACTATAGCAAAAGAAGTTTTTGGTACTACAAAGTTTACAACTCGTGGTCATAGTTTTGATCTTGATACTGATTGGGTAAAAATAGATTATTGTGAAGAAATACTAAAACAAACTGGTATTGATATAAGAAAAGCAAATGAAAAAGAAATAAAAGATAAGCTTAATTCTCTAAAGGTAAAATATGATGGAGATAATATGGAGAGACTTATCGATACTCTATGGAAATACTGTAGGAAAAATATTTCTGGTCCAGGTTTCCTCATAAATCACCCTACACTTATAGGTCCACTAGCAAAGTCTGTAAAAGGTAAAGATGTTGTTCAAATGTTCCAACCTATAATTGCAGGTAGTGAACTTGGAAGAGGATATAGTGAACTTAATGATCCTATAGATCAAGCAAATCGTTTTGGAGTTCAACAAGAATTGATAAAGAGTGGTGATACAGAAGCTATGATGCATGATCATGAATTTGTTGAAATGCTAGAACATGGTATGCCACCTACTTGCGGTTTCGGTTTTGGAGAAAGATTCTTTGCTTTCCTTGCCGACAAACCAGT
>CAZFXF010000007.1:0-22215 GCA_964522965.1 uncultured Candidatus Saccharibacteria bacterium | reverse complement strand
CTTTTTCTACGAGGTTATAACTTGGTGGAAGTGGCTTGTACTTTCTACCTTCAATTTCAACTTCTTCAATGAGAGCTTCGAGATTTCCGTTACGGTCCATCTTGGAAAATGATGTCTTGTTTTCCTTTCGGTCAAACACCATTTCGTAGAGTGCATCTGGTGTAAAGATGGTGGTTTTGAGTATTGGTTTTTCTTTATTTTCTTCGTTGTTTTGCATATACATTTTTGTTAGTGGTTAGTAATCTTTTCGCATACCGAAAATGCGAGACTTTAGGTTCTTGCGAGCGTTGGCAAACTCAAGGGGGTGGACCTCAATTCGGTTACTCCAAAATCCATCAACTGCATCAGTGATGGCAGGATGATTTTTGAAAACAAAAGTCGCCTTATTGTTTGAGATAGGCACTACATCTTCGAGCGTATATCCTTTGCACACGAGGACCGATGCGACATCAATATCGTTCGAGTAGTAATAGTTCTTATAATCATCGAGCGGAACTTCTGCTATGTGTTTTTTCATAAACATTTTCATTTGGTGTTTTATTGATATGTGTACTTCCGCCAAGAAAAGTTACATACCAATTTTTGCCTTTTGAGAATGTTCTGCGTATTTCTTTTGATTTCCTGTAAATGCAAAAACACCCCATATTTCAAGGGTGTTTCGGGACCATCTGTATTTATTTTTCAGGAAAAGTCAGGAACTAGCCTGTTTTGTTGTTGAACGATACGCCAGAGCCACGAATGATGGAGATAAGTGGCTTTCCGTTGTCTTCTGTTTCTGGTATGTTTGCATATCTCATAAAACCATTACCTCTATCGGTAAGGTTTCTTTGGATGAACTTTTGCATCTCATCATCGGCCTTATTTTTCTGCTCTGGCATACGGCTTTTTATCTCGGCAATAAGGTCCTTGTAGGATATTTCGCCACCATCAGGAAGCTTGGCGTATAAGGCACAAAATACCTTGTAGTAGTCGTTATTTTTCTTTGTGGCAAGGATATGAAGACCCTTGTAGTAGAAATCATCATTCTTTTTCGTGATGTAGTTCGTACTTGGTTTACCGTCCTCGTACTTGTGGTTTAGGACTATATCTTTCTCTTGGATACTGTTCTTGAAAAGGTGGGTGTGTTCGTGCTTTACGACTTCCTCTTTTTTCGGCTCACTAGATGCTTTTTCAAAGCCCTCTTTGTATTTTGGCAGGTCGTTAGCGTAAAAGCTTTTGGTTCTCTGGTCCAGATATTTTTTCATCGTTCCCATTTCTCTCTTAATCGCTTCAAGGAAAAGTTGTAATCCTATGCCTTTCTCTTGGTGTACTTCAGATTGGTTTTCAAACAGGTCCTTATCGGCAATGTCTTCACGCATATTGATAAGCGAAGGGAGTACAGCATCATCCCAAATGACATCCAAAAAATCTGCACTTGAGTACAGGCTCGTTATTTGCTCAATGATTTGCGTATAGGCGTGACTGTTCTTTATTTCCAAAAACGTATCATCTGAAGCAACGATTTCAATTATCCTTTTTCGTAGAACTTTGAAGTAGTCATTTAGGTCATCAATGCCAGAGTTCAAGAAAAACAGACCAGAGCCGTAATAGGTTCGTATGATGGCTTCATAGTATGAATATAGGACCTTCAATAGGTATATTTTCTCATTGGTTTTGAGAGCTTTGTAGTCTAAATTATTGAAGTTCTTTATGAGAGCTGTTTTATCGGTTATGGCTTTGATGATTGGCTCGTTGCCTTTTGCCATTTCGTTGAATAACATTCTCGCACCGACTTCACGACCTTTTTGAATGAGGTCTTTAGTGTTCTGTGGTATCTCTTTACCCTCAACAAGTAGGCTTGTTTCAAGGTAATCCACGAGGGAAAGGATTATTTGTCCTACGACCATCACATCCTCTTTAAGCCATATACCACGTAATCGGTTAGCTTTTGATTTACTTGGAAAATCGAAGTCGTATTTCTCGTCGTATACGTTTATACCAAACTCCTCATTGAAAAACTCGGTCATTCGTCTATCAGAAAAATCCAAGACATAACCGCCTCGCATATTGAAAAGTGTCTCTAGTATTTTTTTGTCATTGCCACTCAATTTCATATACATTCACATCGTACACACATTCACAAAAATGAACGTGGTGAACATTGTGAACTTTACAATAAAAATAGAGTTTTATAAAGACCCTAGGTCATTTAGGTAAAAATTAGGCGAAATTAGGAGAAAAAGAGCTACTTTTTTGTACAAATTTGTGCAAATTATTTCTCAAATGTGAACATTGTGAACGTCGTATAGTAAAAAGTGAAATTTTATTGTATGATGTTATTTAATATGCAAACACGGTCACGTTTTCCGTTTTTTAGGAAAAACAATTACATATACCTTGACTCATCGGCGACTACACAGGTCCCCGATGTGGTTATTCGTGGCATAACCCAACCTCTTGAGTTTAGAGGTAATCCAAATAGAAGTTCTCACAATGTTGCAGAGCGAAGCCAAGAACTTTTAGAGGATGCGAAAGAAGTGGTGGCTAGTTTCATTAACGCAAAGCCAGATGAAATAGTTTTCAGTAATAATACGACCGATGCAATAAACCTCGCTATTGATGCGGTACTTCATTCTTTTGATGAAGGAGATGTGATACTAGTATCCATTGCAGAACATCATTCAAATCTACTTCCATATCTGAAAGCTACTGCAAAAGGCTCAAAAATAAAATTGCTTGGTCTAAAAGACGGTCTTATAGATGTTGAAGAGATAAAACAAGCCCTAACAAAGAAAACGAAGCTTGTCGCTATTGCACATTGCTCGAATGTGCTCGGTAATATAAACGCAGTTGATGAGATAGGAAAAATAGTGAAGTCATTCAGTAAAGATATTTTTTATGTTGTGGATGGAACACAGGCAGTTGCTCACATACCTGTAGATGTAAAAGCTATGAAAGCAGATTTCTATGCTTTCTCAAGCCATAAAATGTACGGACCAGATGGTGTCGGTGTTCTATACGTTTCTAAAGAAATACAGCATCACGTTAAGCCTGTGCGTGCGGGTGGAGGAACTGTAAAAGATGTTGCAATTACAGTTGGAAAAGACTACGACATAATATCTCCAGATTATGACGGCTCATTATCTATACTGGAGGGTGGAACTCCAAATACTTCAAATATCGTCGGACTTTCAAAAGCTATTGGATTTTTGCGTTCAATAGGTTGGGATAAAATTAGAGAGCACGAAACATTTTTAACTTCTAAACTCCTCGAAGGACTTTCAAAAATAGAGGATATTGAGATATATGGTCCAAAAGATACAAATAAAAAGATAGGTGTAGTTTCGTTTGCAACAAAAGGCTTTCACATTAAAGAGTTAGCGGAATATCTTGCTTCACACAAAATATGTATACGATACGGTTCGCATTGTGCGTTTCCATTGTCTGAAACGTTAGGTAATGAGACCTTACGCATAAGTATTGGTGTCTATAATACTGAAGAAGATATTGATACAGTTCTTCAAGAAATTAACTTCTTTCTTGATAAGAAAAAAGGTCTTATCAAAAATCCTAATCTTGAGGTGCTTAAAAATGTATCATACTCGAAACACACACAAGTCATTTCTAGTAAGTCTGATATACAAAAAGTAATTGATAATTCGGTCCATTCAGATGATACAGAAGTTGTAATAATGGGAGGACATTTTTTGGGTATACCGAGTACAGCAGAAAATAAATTTTATCCAAGTATTAAAGGTTTATTACCAGAGAGCTTATTCGGTCTACTGGAGGAGTTTGGAATGACAACTTTCCCAATCTTTACTTTTGATATTGCTACAGACGTCGTGGCATCACTAAAAAAACGTGGTGTAAAGGCAAAATTACTCGTAATTGCGAACGATACTACAGGTATAAATGAACTAAAACAATCTGCTGTAAATAAAGATGGTAAAACAGCAGAAGATTATAGAAATGATTTACTCGCAAGTTTCAAACAAAATGGAGGTTTACCAAGTCTCTATGTCAATACTTTGAAAGAAAAAGGGTTGACTGTAGATGATTTGATTACTTACGGAGATGATTTGTTTTTTAGGGAAACTATTACGAGGGCTAACTTTAAGCAATTCATCAGTAACAATAAAGAGTATTTTGACGGGCTTATCGAATACAAAGCCGACGATGAAAGCGTTGATGTTGCAATAAATATCCTAGATAACCAGCAAATTAAAACTTGCACTTTTGATACCTTTAACTCAAAGACTGGCGGTAAGTTTTGCATTGTCGAGGTTGCTCAAATTTCGGCAGAGTTATTCGGTAAAGCAAAAGGTGTTGAGTTTGGATACCTTAATGAGAAGGTGAAATCTCCGAAGGTTAAAGCAAAAAACAGAGTATTTGTTATGTTGAGTCCTGCTATGTGTAACAATGCTGTAATAAGTGCAGGTGAGCTTTATATAAAGCTATTTCTGCAAGGTAAAGACGATGGTATGTTCAAGTTTATAAACATACCATTTGGTCCAAATGCAGATAAAAACATTGGTATGGGTATAGAGGTTACCGAAATCATAAACAAATGATATTATCGGTATATATGGGAGGGTAGCTCAATCAGGTAGAGCACTTGCCTTATACGCAAGATGTTGTGGTGTTCAAATCCCACCCCTCCTACTAGAATGTGAACTAGTGAACATTGTGAGCTTATCTAGCCATAAGCAAGGATAGGTTTTGAATACTACTCTTGATATAATCTCTCTGTTTAGTAAGTTCTGAAAGCCACGCAATGGGTTCATGGTACAAAAATGCGCTCATACAAAAGTATGAGCCATTTCTGTTCATGACCCCAAGAAAGCTTCGGGGAAGCTTTCGGCGGAGAGTCGAAGCCCACAGGAGCGACGGCGACGAGGGCGGGCTGTACAATTTTTCAGCAGAAAAATATGGATAGCCGACGTCTCCGTTGTGAAAACTTTCTAGCAAGGAAAACGGCTGAGTCCGGGGCTGGAAAATTTTCATTCGACGGAATGAAAATTATTGTGGCTCACGATTTCTTATCTATATTTTCATTACTTCTTATATACACCTTAAATGGTGTTCAGAACTTTTTAGTATGTTATAATTCAAATGTTTAATAACCTTAATATTACATTATGGAAAATGTTGAAAATGATAATTTAGTAATAGCTAACACAGAAACACCTCAAGAAATTGACTCGAGTCTTTTTGAAAAATATGAAGCAGAAGTAGTAGAGCTTCCATATTTACTTAGTAGCAGAGTTGAACTCAACAAATTTCTTGAGAAAAATAATTTTGTACCTGTGGAATTTACAGAGGCTGAAGATTTTTCAAAAACAAGTCAGGGTACAATTTGGGCGCCAGGATGCAGATTCCCCAATGAAGACCAGGAGGTTTTAATTATGGATAATGAACTTATTCATTTTAAAGGTAAGTCGTATTGGCACGCGGGGACTAAGCTTCTTGTAAAAAAGCTTGCCACCGTTTAAAAAGCAAGTGGAATAACAAATACTTCATTAAGAGGAAGCAGGTAAAGCTGTCCTCTTTTCTTTTTAAGAGCAGATAGTAATATTGTTCACTAATCTTGAGAAGAACTGTGAAATTTGTGTACTTACCGCAACATGATCAAGTTGAGTTTATGTATATTACTCTTAATCTCACTCCTATTCTCTAATAGTTCTGAAAGCCACGCAATGGGGTCATGCAATAAAAACAAAGGGCATCTATGATGCCTTTTGTTTTTGTTGCATATGATTCTACTGGAGATGAGAAAGCCGGACTGAGCGAAGGCGAAGGAGGCGGGGTAGCAGGCGAGCACACCAGTGCGAGACCTGTGACCGATTCCCTGTAGGGTCACAAATCTTCATGCTATAATAAACCCATGGAAAATAATCAAAAAAGTATCATTGGGCCAATAGTTATTATAATTGTTATTTTAGCACTTGGATCTGGTTTTTATTATTATTCAAAAAATCAAAAAGTTAATAAGCTTGAGGAACAAACTCCAGTTAATGTTATTACTGATAATACTTCTAATGCTTCTAACACCCCAAACACTCTCAATAAGACAAGTAATCCTGATTCAGTAAAAGATAATACTCAAGTTCAAAATGCTATAAATGTAAACCAAGATTCACAATTAAAAGCTATGATTCTTAACTTACGCCAAAGTTCTGAGCTTTATTATGATTCGCATATGAGCTATACAGATATGTGTAAAGCAAGTGGAACTGCTTTCTCAAAAACTTTGAATGGAGTTAAAGAAAAAGTTGGAAGTGAGGCTAAATGTTACGATGGTAAGGACTATGCAGTTTCAGTTAAATTAACAACTGGTGAGTTCTATTGTGTAGATAGTACAGGATTTACAGGAAAGACTTCAAAGCCTGCTTCAAGTAGTGTTTGCCCACAGTAATATTTGAGATATTGATATAATCCACTCATAAGAATAAAAATATGCTAAACAACCTAAACACTTCAAAATACGCCCCTGTTATTACTAGATACGGTATGTCCTTGGTTTTCCTATGGTTCGGTTTTACTCAAGTTATGGGTCCTGAATCTTGGACCTCACTTATTCCTGAATTCATTACAAATATAACTCATTTGAGTGCTCTTACTTTTGTTTATTTAAATGGAGGTATGGAAATAGTTTTAGGTATATTACTCATAATTGGAATTTATACTAGAATATCAGCACTTATACTCGCTTTACACTTATTATTTATAACCATTGATGTTGGTTACAATGCTATTGGTATTAGAGATTTTGGGCTTACTTTAGCTACATTATCTATATTCTTTAACGGTCCTGATTTCTTATCTCTAGAGAATAAGAAAGATAGAAATAATTTAGTCTAATAATTTATTAAAACTTCATATTTTCTTTAATAAAACTTTATCTTCATCTGATAGAGTTTTATTATGAAAATTTTAAAAAACAAAAGATTATATTTATCCATAATATTGATATGCATTTTATATATATTAATTATTTTCTATATAAAAGAAGGGAATGATATAAAACAAAATACCTTGTATAAGGTTAATTATATATACGATGGAGATACTATATCTATACTGTATAAAGGTAGACAAAAGACCATTAGACTTTTAGGTATTGATACGCCTGAGACTGTAGATCCGAGAAAACCTGTTCAGTGTTTTGGTGAGCAAGCTTCTCTTAAGACAAAAGAATTATTAAATAATAGAAGTATAAGTTTAGTTTTTAATTTAAATAGGGAACAAAAGGATAAATACAATCGTTATCTTGGTTATGTATATAGAGATGATGGTTTAGATATCAATAGATATTTAATTGAACATGGTTATGCAAGAGAATATACGTATGGAAAACCATATGAAAGACAAAAGGAATTTAGAAAACTCGAAAAACAAGCAAAAGAAAGAAGTATAGGTCTTTGGAATACTGATAATTGTCCGCAAATGCAATAAAATTTTTGACTCTCAAAACATTTTTATTGTATAGAAAAAAATTCATTAAAACTTCATATCTTTTTTATTATTTCTTTATCTAGAATAAATATAATTTATTTATTATTAATTAATAAAATATATATGAAAATAAAACATAATATTAAATATAAAAAAGGTTTTACATTAATTGAAATTCTGGTGGTAATAGGTATTATTGCTGTTTTGGCTGGTGTTGTCCTTGTAGCTATAAATCCTAGTCGACAGTTTAAACTAGCTAGAGATTCTCAAAGGGTAAGTAATGTAAATGCAATATTAAATACCATAAGTCAGAATATTGCTGAACATAAAGGTTTATTTATGTGCGGACAAAATGTTGTGGTTATACCTCTACAAGTAGCTGTAATAAGGAGTGGTAATGCTCAAAATACATTTGATATAGCAAGTTGTGTAATACCAAGCTATATATCAAGTCTACCTTTTGACCCAAGTGCCCAAGGAGCTCATTTTACTGATAGTACTGATTATGATACTCAGTATTCAGTGGTTGCGGACAATAATGGAAGAGTGAGTGTTAGTGCTGTTGGAGAAATAACCCCAGTTATATCGGTCACGAGATAAAACTATATGTGTTAAAATGTATTCATGTTTGAAAATGAAGTATATAATGAAAATCCTAAAACAAAAAAAGGAATTAAAGTTCTAATCTTCATATCATTAATTATAATTACAATTGCTATTAGTTATAAAAAAAGAGATTATGTTTTTACATTTCTAGATACTTTGAGAGGCAATGATGTTTTTACTAGTATTGATTACAATGATATAAAAGAAAAATATCCAACCGAAATAGATAAACAAGCTTTGGATTACCATACAATATATGTTGAAGATATTCGTGCTGAAGCAAAGAAAATTAAAAAAGATAAATATGATATAACAGCTGAAAGTTATTTGCTTGGTAATGTTGAGACTGGGGAAATATATTTGGAAAATAAAAAGGACAAGGTATTTCCAATTGCTTCTTTAACCAAGTTAATACTAGCTCTTGTTGCAGTTCATAATATGGATATGGATCAAGAGATAGTGATTAATAAAGATATGTTAAAGCCTTATGGGAATGCAGGAGGGTTAATTGAAGGTGAAAAATATAAGGTTAGGGAATTACTGTTTCCATTGTTACTAGAGTCTAGTAATGACGCTGCTGAAGCAATAGCTTTATCATATAAAAATGGTTATGAGGGTTTTATTTATCAAATGAATTCTTTTGTTTCAGAACTCGGAATGAATAATACATCATTCAAAGATGCTTCAGGTTTAAGTTATGAAAATGTTTCGAATTCAAAAGATTTATTTATATTAGCTCAATATCTATATAAAAATGAAAAAAGCATATTGAATATTACAAAAAACAGTAATTATACTTTAGCTAGTACAACTGGGCATGGTCTACATGTATATAAAGCAATTGATCCTTTTGTACTTGACCCAAATTTTTTGGGTGGAAAAACAGGCAGAACAATAGAAGCAAAAGAAAGTATGATATCGTTGTTTAATTATTCGGATATTCCAAAAATTGTAAAACCCATAGCCGTAATAGTTCTCAGATCAAACTTTAGCTCAAGGGAAATAGATACAAGTATACTATTTCAGAAATTCATGCAAAAAAATGGCTCTATATAGACATAATATAGAATATATTTTTGTGGATTTCCTATTTGTATACTAGTTTTATTGTAGTATAATTATAGCAGTCGGTTAGTATTATAATTTTTTATAAAAAACATGAAAGCAGTTCATATGGTTTCTTGGATCCTTCTTATTATCGGAGGACTAAATTGGCTAGTAGTTGGAGTTGCAGGTTCTTCATGGGACCTTGTAGCAAAGCTATTAGGAGCAGATAGTATACTAGCAAAGATTGTATACATCCTTGTTGGTCTATCAGCACTTATTTCTCTATTTACACATAAGAAGGATTGCAAGGCTTGTACAACAGAAGGTTCACAAACAATGTAATATCCCAAGTGGGATACAGCACAAAGAAAAAAACCACATTATGTGGTTTTTTTCTTTTATAAAATTTAACTTCTAGTTATATTTTAGCTATTGTAATTATTCCGTAGAGTGTAAGTATTCCAAGTATAGTTGCAACTGTTGTCCATATTGTTGGGTGATTATGGTGACTTTCTGGTAGTAAATCGCTTGCTCCAATATATAGAAATGATCCAGCAAATATTGCTAATACTATTGATAAAATATTTGTAGGTAAAGTAAAAAACATAGTAGATATTACACCTATTACTGGAGCGAGAGAATCTACAATTAACCATTTAAAAGCACTTTTTTTGCTACCATTATTTTTAATAATCATATTCACAGTATTTAAACCATCTGAAAAATCATGAACTAAAACAGCAATAGCAACAACTATACCAAGTTCGTTTGAGACCTGAAATGCGAGACCTATAGCAATACCATCAAGTAAACTATGCAGTGAAAGACTTGTTGCACCGAGAATACCTCTTTTATTATGAATATCTTGTTCGTTATGATCATTGTGACTATGAAAAAAAATAGTTCTATCAAGTATCATATAAATAATAAAACCAATTGCAGTAATAAGAGTGATGCTACTTATATCATAAATACCAGAGCTAATTTCTATTGATTCAGGAATTAAGTCAAAAAAAGCTACACCTATAACAGCCCCTGCACTAAAGCCTAAAATAAGGTGAAGTTTATCTTTAAATTTTAAAGCAAAAAGACCACCAAGTAATGTTGCTATAAAACTCGCTATACTTATATAAATTATCATATTTTATCTATTCTTTTTAAACTTTATTATTAATGCCATTATTGAATTCATTACTATCATTACAATTGAATGAAGAGTTGTTGCTATGTTATACGCCTGTAATGAAAAAAGTGCAACAAAATGTCTACTTGCATTCATACTATACAATAAATGACTTTCAGTTTCAGGGTGTTTCCATGTTTTTCTAATTGTAGGTATAAAAGCAATAAAGTCTATAGTCACAACTATTATTACAGATATTGTAGGGTCTTTTGTAAGTGCCCAAGGAATAAGTCCAAGAAGAGCAAATATTAAGAAATAAGTATCAATCTTTCTTATATGTTTAAAACCATATTTTAAAGAAATTATAAATATAATTATTGTAAATATTTCTGAAGCGGCTGTAGGTAATGCACCAATACCAGCACCTTTTGCTAGTTGTCCAAAAAAAGTAACTAAAGAAACGATAGTCCAAACAAGCCAAGTGTAAGCATGAGGCTCAACTCTCTTTTTAAATATATCTATCATATAGGGAACATTTCCAATGATAGCAAGGATCGAGGCAAATATTGCCAAACTTTCTTTCATAACAATATTATATACGATTTTTTATAAAGTTATCCACAAAATTTCTTGCAGGTGAACGTATGTTCACCTATAATACATATACAACATTATCAATAATAAAATAAAAACATGGTAAATAAAAACATTTTTATAAAAGAGTTAAGAAAAGAAATAAATAAGCTAAATCAAGAAATAGATAGAAGAATAGTAAGGGGAATAAGTTATAAGACTCTATCAAGAAAGCATAAGGTTTTAGTAGCACAATTAAATTCCGCAACAAGATACCCAAGTTCATCATATGGTTTCTTTGATAGACTAAACAGAGTAGTTTCAACATTTATGTTTTAATTGTTATTATTAATATAAATGAATACAACATATAAAGATAAAATATTCTCCTTTTATAAAAGCAAAAAGCGTATGCCAAACTACGCTGAGATTATGGACTTGCTTGGGTTCAAATCTAAAAATGCTGTTTATAAACTTATAAACAAGCTGGTTGCGGAGGGTGTAGTTAAAAAAGATGAAAAGGGTAGATTGTCACCTAGTAAGTTAATAGGTGAAATACCTGTACTTGGTTTAGTTGAGGCGGGTATTCCTACATTAGCGGAAGAAGAAATACTTGATACTATGAGTTTCGATGATTATTTGATTAAGGATTCAAGTAAAACTTTTATACTTGAAGTTAAAGGGGATTCGATGATAGATGAAGGAATAAGAGAAGGTGATCTTGTTATAGTAGAACGAACAAAAGAACCAAAGGATGGAGATATAGTAATTGCTGAAGTAGATGGTGGCTGGACTATGAAGTTTCTTAGAAAGAAACAAGGTAAGCCTATTTATCTAGAACCGGCAAATAAAAAATATAAACCAATATATCCAGAATATGATTTAAATATTGCAGCTGTAGTTAAGGGTGTAATAAGAAAATATTAATGAGAAATAAAAGTTTTTCTGAAAATGTTTATGATGTCGTAAGTAAAATTCCAAAAGGAAAAGTTTTAACTTATAAACAAGTAGCAGTTATGGCTGGTAGGCCAAAAGCATATAGAGCGGTTGGTAATATTTTAAATAAAAATTTTAATAAAAAAATTCCTTGCCATAGAGTTATTAGATCCGATGGAAAAACAGGAGGATATAATAGAGGTAATAAAAATAAGGTTATTCTTTTAAAGAATGAGGGAGTGCTATAATATTTATATGAAAAAAACACAAAATATTTTAGCTTTATTTATTTCAATAGTCATAGCTCAATTAGCAGGTATTATTGGTTCTTTTTATACATTTGATTCTATACCTAACTGGTATAAAACCCTTGTAAGGCCTGAATTTGCCCCTCCAAACTGGGTTTTTGGTCCTGTATGGACTACTCTGTACCTTCTTATGGGTATAGCCGCATATTTAATATGGTCTAAAGGATATAGTGATAAAAGAGTTAAAATCGCCCTTTATGTATATTTTGGTCAATTACTTTTGAATGCTTTATGGTCAATATTATTTTTTGGTTTACAGGATATAAAATCTGCTTTTATAGAAATAATTGCTTTATGGATAATGATAGCTTTAAATATATTTTTATTTGGAAAAATATCAAAGACAGCAGGTTATCTTTTGCTCCCATACATAGCCTGGGTAAGTTTTGCTAGTATATTGAACTATTCATTTATGGTGCTAAACCCTTAGTTACAGAATTTAAAATTTTTTCTGTTTCTCTTTTAACTCTATTTTCAATATGAATTTTTGTTATTTTATACTCATGTAATGTTAACCAGATAACGAAAACATCAAATATTGTTAATAGTATTAAAAATAGTGAATAGCCAAAGGTAAGTCTATATAGTTGATATAATATAAATACAATAACTGTAGCCACTGTAGCTGGATAGGCCCAAAGTTTATTTCTCAATAGGCTAATAACTAAAATCAATTTTATTATACCGTGTGATAATAAATATACAGAAACGTATAAATGACTATGATTCGATATATAAACTAATATATGTTCAATTGATTTTGAAAATATATCGTCAGGATTTTCCAACATTTCGCTATCTATTAAATAGCTAAGAAAAGCATTAACTTTATTTGTAAATAAAAGGGCAGTACCACCAATTATTTGAAGACTAGAATTTATACCTTTTATAATAAGGCTTATAACAAATACCTCATGTATACTTTTTTCTTTAATATGTATCATTATGAGAAATATTTATTAATTATATATTTATAAAATAATTAAATGTATTTAATATTACAATTATCTTGTTTTTATATTTATGTATATATCCTCAAGAGCTTTTATAGCATCACCAGCTGCTATATTGTTTTGATTGTATAAACCATCTGTACAATCTCCAGCAGCCCATATTCCTACTTCAGAAGTTCTCTGATCTTTTGGTGATGTTACAATATGACCCCATTCATCTAGATCTACTATATCTTTTACAAAACCAGTATTTGGAATTGAACCAATTTCAACGAATATTCCAGTAACATTTAATTCAATATCTTTTTTAGTTAATGCATCAGTATATACAAAAGCATTTACAAATTTATCACCCTTTACTTCTTTTGGTATAGCATTCTTTATTATTTTAAAATTAGGATTTTTTGAAACATTATCAATTGTAACTTGATCAGCTCTAAAGCTATCACTACGATTTATAAGAGTAACACTTTTACAATAAGCTAAAAGCTGCGAAGCGCTTTCAAAAGCTGCATTTCCACCTCCTACAACTACTACGTCTTGATCAGCAAATAATGGTCCATCACAACTTGCACAGTATGTAAGTCCTTTATGTTCAAATTTATCAGCACCTGTTACAGGTAGTTTTTTTCTTGAACTACCAGTAGTTATGAGGATTTTTTTAGCGCGATACTCTGTAGTTTTAGTTTTAATTTTATATATTCCATCATCATAACCTCTCTCGATTTTTTCACATAATTCTCCTTCTTTTATATCTACGATATCTTTTGCATATGCTTTTAAGTGATTTTCGAGATTTTTTGCAAGATCAAGTCCTGATATCTTTATTGTTCCTATCCAATTTTCTATACCTTCAGAAACTGAACTCTGACCCTCCCAATTCTTTGTAATAAATACTGTCTTTAATTTCTTTCTAGCAGCATAAACACCAGCAGAAACTCCTGCTGGGCCTCCACCAATTATTGCAAGATCATATATCATAAAAAGATTATATCACAATAAATATATTTAATTAAAATAAAATCCCTAGATTTATTTGGGATTTTATTTTGTATTATTTTAACTTTGATCTTCTTAGGAAAGCTGGTACTGCACCCCAATCATCGTCATCATCAATCTTATTTTCTTTTCTTTCTTCTATTCTTTCTTTTACAATTGGTTGTTGCACTTGTTGATTTTGTATAGGTGGAGTTACTGTATTGAATACTCTGCCTTTTTTATCATCCTTCATTATTTCTTCTTTTTTCTGGCCTACTGTAAATAAAGGTGCGCGGTTATTTTGAACTTGTTGTGATGGAAGTGTTCCTTCTGGGAAACCGGCAGCAATAACGGTAACTCTAACTTCATTTTTCTTTAACTTATCATCTTTTACAGTACCAAATATTACTTTTGCTTGTGGGTCTATTGATTCTGTAATTACTTTAGCTGCATCCTGTATTTCAAACATCGTTAAATCTTCACCACCTGCAATAGAGAATAGTACACCTTTAGCTCCAGTTATTGATACATCAAGTAATGGGGAATTGATAGCTAAACGAGCAGCTTCAACAGCACGATTTTCTCCAGCTGCTGAACCAATACCCATAAGTGCTGAACCAGCATTTTCCATAATTGTTCTAATATCAGCAAAGTCGATATTGATAAGCCCTGGTGTTGTAATTAGATCTGAGATACCTTCTACTGCTTGTCTCAATACTTCATCACAAATTGCAAAAGCATTTTTAACTGTAGTATTTTTATCAATTATTGAAAGTAAGCGATCGTTTGGTATAACGATAATTGCATCCACTTCTTTTCTTAATTCTTCTAGAGCAACTTCTGCTATTCTAGATCTCTCTTGTCCTTCAAAAAAGAAAGGTTTTGTCACAACACCAACAGTTAGTGCTCCAAGTTCTTTTGCTATACGAGCTACAACAGGACTAGCTCCACTACCAGTTCCTCCTCCAAATCCTCCTGCAACAAAAACCATGTCAGCACCTTTAATTGCTTCTTGAACTTCTTCTTTTGTTTCTTCTATAGCGCGCTTTCCAACTTCAGGATTCATTCCTGTTCCAAGTCCTCTAGTGAGATTTTTACCAATATGAATTCTTTTTTTAGCTAAAGAGTGATGTAAATCCTGAGCATCTGTGTTTATAGCAATAAAATCAACACCCTTAACCTTTGAATTTATCATGTGGTTAACAGCGTTATTTCCTGAGCCCCCAACACCGATAACCTTGATGCGGGCAAATGCT
The DNA here is from genome assembly GCA_964522965.1 of uncultured Candidatus Saccharibacteria bacterium. GTDB lineage: Bacteria > Patescibacteriota > Minisyncoccia > Phycocordibacterales > PALSA-1337 > CAIOGI01. The sequence continues at coordinate 6,998 of CAZFXF010000007.1, read as the reverse complement.
TCTATTTCTGGAATTATATTGGGCATAAATAAGGATAAAATCTTTCGGTAAGTACATCATATCAAAGGCTTTAAAAAAAGAAAGGGCTAAAAAAAGTATACAATAAGCCAGACTATTGAGACGAGACTTGATTTATGGGAGAAATTGTTTTATCCAAGTAGCAATTGCTTTGCCTGTTTTTGTTAAGAATTGACTTGAAGTATCGATAGAAGTTTCTTCATCAATATTAATACCTAGTACACAAAGACCGTAAGCAACGCCAAAAAGCATATCTTTATAATTATTTTTGTCTTGCAATTTTAATTCAATACTACCAATTCTGGCAGGTATACTTAAACTATCTTTTGCCAAATCTTCTATTCCAGACAACATACTTCCTCCACCAGATAATATTATTCCAGCAGGTAATAGACCATTTCTACCAAGTTTTTTTAAATGACTTTCTATAAGTTCAAATATATCTGACAATCTTGCCTCAACAATTTCTTCTAGTTTTTTTCTAGAATAAGAGCTTCCTGTTATTGCACCTATTTTTATTTGCTCAGCTTCTTCTATTGGAACTTTTATACCTAAAGCAATATCATTTGTAATATCACTTCCTCCAATTGGAAATACTTCCATTGATACAGGTGTATTATTTTCAAATACAGATATACTTGTAGTTTCTGAACCAATGTTTGCAAGAACACAACCTGCAATTTTTTGCGATTTTGAAAGAGTTACAAAAGATAAAGCAATAGGGGAAGCCATAACATCTTCTACAGTAATTCCAACTTCTTCAACTGCTTGTATGGTGTCATTTAATTGTTGTTCCAAACAAGTAATGTATAAAGTTTTTACTTCAAGTTTTGTACCTTTCATTCCTTCAGGTTTGCCAAGTACTACTTTTCCATCAATCTTATACTGAAGTGGAATATTGTGAATTATCTTTTTATTTAAAATACTACTTGCAGGAATATCTTTTTCACACTGATCTTGAGCTTTTTTTATATCAAGTGAAGTAATTTCTGAATCACCTCGGTATATTATTATTGAACTTGTTGAGGTTAAACTTCCAAGACCAATACCGTTTATAGAGACAAAAGCCTTTTTAACTTTTACTTGAGCCTTTTTTTCTGCTTCAGCCAAAGCCTTTTTAATGCTTGATACAGCTTCTTCCATATCAATTATATAACCATGTCTCAAACCTTTTCCTTCAGCTATACCTGTACCTATGACTTTTGGAAAGCCTTTTTCATTTTTTTCATCACCACGAGCAATAACCACCTTTACGCTGTAGGATCCGATATCTATACCTGTTATTATTCCGCGAGCCATTAAAAATATAATTACAAATAAACCTAATTAAAATAACTCTATAAATAAAAAACAAAAACCAAATAAACAAACTAAATACCAAACTGTTTTCTGAATTGAATTTCTATACTCTCCATTGTACTACCATGGTCGTATCCTTTCAAATGCACTAAACCGTGGATAAATAGAAAACCTAAAAAATTTTCATATTCTCTATCAAATTTCTTTGCTTCTAACTTAGTCATATCTAAATTTATATAAATTTCTCCTGTTTTTTCTGAAAGAGGGAAAGATAATATATCTGTAGGCTTATCAATGTCTCTATGTATTTTATTTAACTTTCTAATTTCATTTTTACCTACTATTACAACAGATAAATCATAGTCTTCACCTAATACTGCTGTTTTCATTGACCCAAAAGCCAAGCTTGGTAGCTTGGCTTTTGTTGTGTTAACGAGATTGAAATTATGAGAAACAGGCATTCTTATTTCTTTGCGAATCTAGCAGATTTTTCTGGCATTTTACCCATTTTTATAAGTTCTTGAATAACTGCCTTTTTCTTTAGACTTTTTAGAGTCTTTTTCTTTGTTTTATAATGAGAAAGTACTCTTTCGCTATAGCGAATGCTTCTTACTCTTGGAAGTATACCTGAACCTTGAACCTTCTTTGTAAAACGACGAAGTGTACCAAGGCTATTTTCATTTCCACCTCTATTTACCTGTAAATTTATCATGTGTTGAATATAACATGCATTATGGGTTATTTGCAAGTATATTACACTATAAGGTCTCATCAAGCTTCTTCATGAATTTTGGTAAGTCTGGTATTGGTACTATATCTTGAGCATGAGTACTTGTATTTCTAACAATTATGGTTCTATCTACTGCCTCCTTTTTACCCATAATAAGGGAATATGGTGCTCTAGTTTTTTCAACCAAAGATACTTGTGCTCCAAGTCTGTCTTTTGATAGTGAAAGATGAAGTGGAATTTTAACTTTTCTCAATTCTTCAATTATTTTAAGTGATAATAGTTTTGATTCAAAACTCAATTGAACGAAAGAAGCAAAAGGATTTTTTGTTTTATTTAATTCTTTTCTTAATTCAGGATATTTATTTTTAATTAAAATTGACATTCCAACTCCTTCAACTTCCTTTTTCATGCCAATCTTTTTTGAAAGACTATCATATCTCACTCCAACTGCTAGAACCTTTTTATCTTTATCATTTTTATTTTCTTTTTTATCACCATCTTTTCCAAAATCAGCATTAACAATAGTAAATATTGTTTCAGTACAATATCTTTTATTACCGATTAAATGATTGTTGATCATATATGGTATTTCAAGAGCTTCTAGGTATTCCAAAATCTCTTCCAGATGATTTCTACTCTTTTCAGATAGAAAATCCATAGGTTTTGGTGCTTCAGAATTTATTTTTCTACATTTTTCATTATCACAAGATAATAATTCAAAAGGGTCTTTTTTAAATAATTCTCTACATTCAGTATGCATATTGTTTATATGCTTTCTATAGTGATTTGTTAAATCTCTTGTAAAACGAGCAATAGAATCTTTATCACCAATACTATTTATTTCAACATATGTATTTTTATAATCTTCTTCAGCAAGCATAACTCTGGCTGTTTGTATTAGTGTTACTTCAGCTATGCTCGTTGAATTTCCTATTATTTCAAGATCGCAATATCTATCTTGACTTCCTTTCTTTATTGAACCCTTAAAAGGCTCTTTAAAATACAACATTACTGGTTGAGAAAGATTATACATATTTTCTTCATGATACATGCGCAGTAATGCTACTTTTTCTTCAACATGTAGAGGAAGACGATCCTTTTCACTATCATCATATTCAGCATAGTCTCCTTCAATTAGAGATTTTGAATTATCAAGATCAATCTTTTTTATACTAGGACTCTGTTTTGGATAAAAACCATAATAAACAGGAATTTCTCCGATTTTATCTAAGTTTTCTAAATTTCTAAAACGACTATCTTTTTTAGGTTTATTAATTTCAGTATTTTTACTTACCAATTTTGTATCATTCTTTTTCATTTCTTTCTTTTTTGGATTTGGCATTTTTTTAAATTAATTTTTTTGTGTAGTTGTTGCGCTATCTATATTTCCCGGTTTTATTTCTATTTTATTAAAAGGGAAGAGTCTTATGATAGGTGTTCCAATAATATCTTTTCTAGGTAATGGTCCCCAAAATCTAGAATCAGAACTTTCTTTTCTATTGTCACCCATAACGAAGTATTCAGTTGGACCAAGGGTGACTGAAAAGCTTTCAAAGCTCTTATGTTTATCAATTACATATTTACTGTCGATTTTAAAACCTTTTGGATTGTCTTTATTAATAACTGTAATTTCTCCATTTTTTACAGTTATAGTTTCAAGAGGTAAACCTATTATTCTTTTTATAAAAAATGTACTTGTATCTAGAGGGTATTTCATTACTACCACTTCTTCTCTTTTTGGTTCTCTAAAATAATATGAAATTTCATTAATAATAAGATAATCATGAGTTTTAAAAGTAGGATCCATAGAAACTCCACTAACTAAGAAGGGTTGAGCGATAAAAGTTCTTATTGGTATAACAATAATTATTGCTAATAAAGCAAAAACTAAAATATCCTTTAAGTAACTTTCTTTTTTCATAAAATATACAATCATTTTAGTACGAACAAGTGTTTGACACAAGATTTAGACTCATGTCACACTGTATGTATGTCATATATTATCGTTGGTTTAGGAAATCCTTCAGGTGAAAGTTTAAAAGATAAAGCTGAAGACTATAATGGAACCCGTCACAATGCAGGAAGAATGATGTTGCAAGTAATTGCAAAGGAATTTTCTTTCGATGAACTTAGTTTTGATAAAAAAAGTAATTCTGATATTTCAAAAGGAGATATAAAAAAAGAAAAAGTCACTCTGGTTGCTCCAAATACATATATGAATAACTCCGGCAAGGCAATTTCATATTTTATAAAAACTCCAAAAGCAATAAATAACCTTATTGTTATATACGATGATTTCAATTTACCTTTAGGTAAAGTAAAAATCTCTTTTAATAGAAGTTCAGGGGGACATAATGGTCTTGAATCAATAATTAAGTCAATAAAATCCGAAGCTTTTATAAGAATTCGTATAGGTATTGCTCCAGAAAATAGTAAAGGCAATGCAAAAATACCTCATGGAGATGATAAAATAGAAAAATTCATTCTAGGTAAGTTTAGACCAGAAGAATTAAAAGAATTAAAAAAGATAGAAAAACTTGTTATTGAAGCTATAGAAATAATAGTGAAAGAGGGTCATGATAAAGCAGCTAGCATTATAAATGGTAAGTAAATAGGCTATTTTTGTATATTGTGTTATAAATTTCCTATAATATAGACAAAAAGGCCTATTTAGGCTATATTATGAGCCTGTAGATAAGGTTAAATAGGTAATTATTATTAATCTTGTGCGCTAAAACTGCAAATTTTTTATTATCATTAAAAAGCAGAACGCACATATATAAATATGTTAAATAAATTAAAAGAAAAGATTGCTAGTGTAGTTTCAGATAAAACAGAAAAAACAGTAGAAAATACAGAAAATAAGCCAGTAAAAGTAAAAAAAGAAAAAGCTCCGAAGGTAGTTGGAAATACACTTATGGACAAACTTCTTGAAGGATCAAATGGTACACCTGTACTTGGAGACTTAGTAGAAGGTCCAGTTATAAATATAGAAAAGTCAGCGGTATATGTTGATCTAGCTCCGTACGGAACTGGTATTATATTTGGTCGTGAATTCATGACTGCTAGAGATATAATAAAGAAAATCAATATTGGTGACGTTATTGCTGCAAAAGTAGTAGACACAGACAATAAAGATGGATATATAGAACTTTCTCTAAAGGAAGCTAGACAAGCTCTAATATGGAGTGAAGCAGAAGAAGCAATAAAGAATAAAAAGATTCTTGATCTTCCAGTTGTTGAAGCAAATAAAGGTGGACTTATTATCGAATGGCAAGGAATTACAGGTTTCTTACCTGCTTCTCAGCTTAAGACAGAACATTATCCACGTGTAAATGATGGTGATAAGGATAAAATCCTAGAAGAATTAAAGAAATTAGTTGGAAAGAGAATATCAGTTTCAATTATTTCTGCTCTTCCAAAAGAAGGTAAACTTATTTTCTCAGAAAAGAGTCCAGAACAAAAAGATAAAGAAAAGATCATTGGTAAATACAAAGTTCAAGATGAAGTTACAGGAACTGTTACTGGTATCGTAGACTTTGGAATATTCGTAAAGATAGAAGATGGTCTAGAAGGTCTAGTACATATTTCAGAAGTAGATTGGTCACTAGTTGAAGATCTAAAGGCTATGTTTAAGGTTGGTCAAAAAGTAAAAGTAAAGATAATTGAAATAAAAGAAGGAAAGATTTCATTATCTATAAAGGCTTTGAAAGAAAATCCTTGGGTAGAAGCAGGAAAGAGATATAAGAAAGATATGTCTGTTTCAGGAGTAGTTATAAAATTCAATAAACATGGAGCACTAGCATCAATAGAAGAAGGAATTGCTGGTCTAGTACATGTTTCAGAATTTGGTTCAGAAGAAAAACTAAGAAAGAACTTGGAACTTGGAAAGAGCTATCCATTCAAGATAACTCTATTTGATCCAAAGGAACAAAAGATGGCATTGTCATTTACTGGTCCAAAGAAAGCATAATAAAAATAAATGAACTCCCAAAAGGAGTTCATTTATGTTAAAATAAAAACATGATAATAAGTTATTTAGGAGGAGAATTCGTAAAGGTGCAATTCGGTGATATAACACTAGCGTTTAACCCTATTTCAAAAGATTCTGAACTAAAACAGAGTAGATTTGGTGCTGATATAGTACTTGTTTCTACATATCATAAAGATATGAATGGAATTGAACAGGTAAGTCATGGAGAAAAAAAGCCTTTTGCAGTTACAGGTCCCGGAGAATATGAAATTAGAGGTGTATTTATAAAAGGTCTTCCTTCAGAAACAAAGTATGGCGGTGAAAGTCTCATAAATACCATATATACAGTTTCTCTGGAAAATATGAATATATGTTTTTTGGGTGGACTTTCAAATAGTGAATTAAAAGCAGAAACAATTGAAGCTCTGGATGATATAGATATATTGTTTGTACCAATAGGTGGTGAAGGAGTTTTGGAACCTGGGAAGGCATATAAACTCGCTGTATCACTCGGTGCAAAGATTATTATTCCTATACACTACGGTGATGTTGGAAATAAGGATGCACTAAAGGTATTCCTAAAGGAAGCAGGAGAAAACCCAGAATCAATAGCAAAACTTACCCTAAAGAAAAAAGATCTAGAAGGTAAAGATGGTGATGTAATAGTTCTAGATCCTTCAAAAGAATAATTTTATTAAATAAATGCTTCAACATATAGAAAAATTAAGAAGTAAACCAGAACATATTAGAAGAAGAATAGCTTTTATAACTTCTCTTTGTTTTACTTCATTAATTTTCGCTATATGGATTGGAAGTTTTAAAATTCAAGATTCACCAAGTGCTCTCGATATAAAATCTCCAGCAAGTTCTATTACGGCAAGTGTTATGGATTCAGTAAAGTATATAAAAGAATCATTTTTTGGTTCAAATAAAGCTAGTTATCAAGCAACAATAGAAGCAATTCCAGGGAAGAGATAG
>CAZFXF010000006.1:0-22282 GCA_964522965.1 uncultured Candidatus Saccharibacteria bacterium | reverse complement strand
CCACCAGTTCAACAAGTAAGTGCAACACTTCGATATAATAGAAGTGTATGAAATACAAGCATTTAAGCATTAATGAGCGAGAAAAAATTCAAAGTATGTTATGGGAGAAAAGATCAATTCGTGATATTGCAAAGGAATTGGATCGTAGCCCATCTTCAATATCACGTGAGATTAACAAGAATATACCACTTAAAAGAATATACTTACCTCGTTTAGCAGATGAAAGAGCATTAATGAAAAGAAAAAGTAGAGGAAGAAAACTGAGATTAAAAAGTGAATTCATTCGTAGATATGTAATTCGTAAATTAAAAGCCGGTCTTTCGCCTGAGCAAATTGCTGGAAGACTTAGTATTGAATATCCAAAAGAATCACTTTCACATGAAGCAATATATCAATTCATATACAATCAAGTACATCGTGAAGGACGAGGGGAATTAAAACCATATCATCATGATTTGCGTTCATATTTAAAAAGAAGACATAAACGTCGTGCAAAGAAAGGAATGCGTAAAGCACAGCGTATATTCAAGCCAAAAGGGCCGTCTATTGATGATAGACCAAAGGAAGTTGAGAAGAGAAAAGTTGTTGGACATTGGGAGGGTGACTCTATGGTATCAAGAAAAAGTACAGTTGGTTTAAATACATTAGTTGAAAGAAAAACTGGTTTAGTATTTATTACAAAGATCCGTAATTCAACAGCTAGAGTAACAAGAGAAACTGTTGTTGGTAGATTAAGTGTATTAAAAGAAGAATTCAGAAAAACTTTAACTGTAGACAATGGTCATGAAAATTTTGAATATGAACAAATTACAAAAGAATTAAATACTAAATGCTTTTTTGCTCACCCATATCACTCTTGGGAACGTGGCACTAACGAAAATACTAATGGACTCATTCGCTGGTACTTTCCAAAAGGTACAGACTTTGCGACAATACCAGATGAGTCCATAAAAGCCGTAGAGGATGCATTAAACAACCGTCCCAGAAAGCGACTTGGTTGGAAAACACCATTAGAAGCCTTTAATGAAAGTGTTGCACTAACAGATTGAATGTACCCACAACACATTTGACTTTATCATATAAACATGATATAAGTATGATGGGAGGTAAAATGAGGAAACTAAAAAAAGTTGATCCATCCAGCTGTTTTGGATGGATCTGTATAATGTCAGCACTAATACTGCTGGCATGGGGTTTCCGAAAAGGAATGCCTCACAAAGCAGGTATGACACATATACCTCTTTCAGATACAGTTAAAGTAAATGGTCTGAAGTAGATAGAGACTCTACTGCAAGACCTAAAAATAGAAAGAAAATCAGATGTACATTAACCTTGAACTGATCCCAATGATGATTGGGATCATTGCGATGAGTGTCGGTATCTCAGTACTCGCATTCACGCTCACATATTCATCACGCAGAATCATTATCGTGCCTTCATTGCGCGATATTTCGCCCAAGAGGGTGACTAGGAATAAGTGGTTGGTGACAATTGGTAGCCTGGCACTATCACCCCTCATTCTTGGCTTGTTCGAAATTTTCATCAAGACCTACTCTTGATCAAGGCCCCGCCGCAACTTCGTTGCCGGCGGGGCTAATTTATTGTATTATACCAATATGAAATCATCATATGACCATAAAAAAATAGAAGGTAAATGGCAAAAGTATTGGGAAAAGAAAAAACTTTACAATGCAAAAGATCCTAAAAAAGGTAAAAATCAAAAAAAATTCTTTCCTTTAATTGAATTTCCATATCCATCAGGACAAGGTTTGCATGTAGGACATATTAGAAGCAATACAGCTATGGATATTATTGCTAGAAAGAGAAGAATGGAAGGTCATAATGTACTTTATCCAATTGGTTGGGATGCTTTTGGTTTACCGACAGAAAACTTTGCTATAAAAAACAAACTTGATCCTGCAATAGTAACAAAAAGAAATACAGATACTTTTAGAAGACAATTAAAATCTTTAGGTTTTTCTTTTGATTGGTCAAGAGAAATAAATACAACTGATCCAAAATATTATAAATGGACACAATGGATATTTTTACAGTTTTTAAAAAATGGTCTTGCATATAAAAAGAAACTAAGCATAAATTGGTGTCCAAAGGATTTGATAGGACTTGCCAATGAAGAAGTAATAAATGGTTGCTGTGAAAGATGTGGTACTCCAGTAGAAAAAAGAGATAAAGAACAATGGATGCTTGCAATAACAAAGTATGCTGAAAGACTTGATAAAGATCTTGATGATACTGATTTTTTACCGAAGATAAAGACACAACAGAGGAATTGGATAGGAAAGAGTGAGGGAGCAGAAATTAATTTTCATATAAAAGGCACGGATAAGAGTATAAAGGTATATACAACTCGTCCAGACACAATATTTGGCGTGTCATATATTGTAATTGCACCTGAAAATTCCATTTTAATAGACATAATGTCAAAGGTAGAAAATGTTGAAGATATAAAAGCATATATTTCACAAGCGAAAGCAAAAGATGAAATAGAAAGAACAAATGCTGATAAAGAAAAGACGGGAGTTTGTGTAAAAGGAATTAGTGCAATAAACCCAGCAAATGGAGAAACTATACCAGTTTGGATTAGTGATTATGTGCTTGGAGATTATGGTACTGGTGCTGTTATGGCAGTGCCAGCGCATGATGATAGAGATTATGTATTTGCAAATAAATATGGTCTACCAGTAAAAGAGGTAGTTATTCCTCATGTAATTGATAAAAGAAATCCTCCAATTCCAGGAAAGAAAACAGTAACAAGAAGAAATGTTCACGCTATTGTGTATAATCCAAAAAATGGAAGAATACTTGGTTTAAAATGGAAAAAACACCCTTGGACAACTTTCCCAATGGGAGGTGTTGAGGATAAGGAAGATGTAATTTCTGCTGCTAGAAGAGAAGTATATGAAGAAACAGGATATAAAAATTTAAAAGATCCTAGAATATTAGGAGGACAGGTTATGGCAGAATATTATGCTGCACATAAAGGTGAAAATAGAATATCTTTAACAACTGCTGTCCTATTTACACTAGAAAATGAGGATAAAGACGATGTTTCAGTTGAGGAAAGTGATGCTCACGAAACTATTTGGATGAATGAAAAAGATGTAAATGAAGAAAAAATGACTCATGCCGAAATGGGTATATGGTTACACAGATTTACAAATAAATCTCAAGCCTATACAGATAACGGTATCCTTATAAACTCAAAAGATTTTAATGGTAAAAAGTCAGAGGATGTTAAAAAAGAAATTACAAATTATGTAAAAGGAACTTGGGTAAATAAATTTAAATTAAGAGACTGGGTATTTTCAAGACAGAGATATTGGGGTGAGCCTATTCCTGTTATTCACTGTGATAAATGTGGAATTGTTCCAGTTCCAGAAAAAGAATTACCAGTAAAGCTTCCAAAAGTTAAAAATTATTTACCAACAGAAACAGGAGAGTCACCATTATCAGCTATTACAAAATGGGTAAATGTTAAATGTCCAAAATGTAAAAGTAAAGCAAAAAGAGAAACAGATACAATGCCAAACTGGGCAGGTTCAAGTTGGTATTATTTGAGATATACAGATCCAAAGAATAAAAAAGTTATTTCAGATAAAGAAAAATTAAAATATTGGACACCTGTGGATTGGTACAATGGTGGCATGGAGCATACAACTCTTCACTTATTGTATTCTCGTTTTTGGCATAAGTTCTTATTTGATATTGGAGTTGTGCCTACAAAAGAGCCTTATCAAAAAAGAACCTCTCATGGACTTATATTGGCTGGAGGAGGAGAAAAAATGTCAAAATCAAAAGGTAATGTTGTAAATCCAGATGATATTGTAAACAATGTTGGTGCTGATACTCTACGTTTGTATGAAATGTTCATGGGTCCTTTTGATCAAGCTATATCATGGGAGACAGAAAATATCGCTGGCCCAAGAAGATTTATAGAAAGAGTATGGAAATTACAAGATAAAATAAATTATACAAAAGCGTATAAGGATAGTGAAAGTACAGAAATAATAATAAATAAAGTTATAAAAAAAGTTAATGATGATATTGAAACAATGTCATTTAATACCGCAGTAAGTTCACTTATGATTGCAGTAAATGATTTGGAAAAAGAAAAAGCAATTTCAAAAAAGACTTTTGAAAATTTAATCTTAATATTGTCTCCATTTATTCCGCATGTCACAGAAGAATTATGGTCAATAATAGGTAATAAAGCCTCAATACATATACAGAATTGGCCAAATGCAGATATTTCAAAAACTAGTTCAAATAAAATTACTATAGTTATTCAAGTCAATGGAAAAATAAAAGCTAGTTTTGAAACTACAAAGGGTATGGATGATAGTTATATTCAAAATACGGCTTTAAATATGCCTGAAATAAAGAAAATTATTGAACAAAATAAAGTAAAAAAAGTAATTGTTGTTAAGGATAGATTAATTAATATTGTTGTCTAATTTAATGTAAAAATTCAAAGTTTTTTTACCTAGTTTGACTTATTTACAAGCTAATGATATAAATTAATCAACAAACAAATTAAAAGTATGGCAAATATAACATTTAAACCAAAGCAATCTGTTAAGCGTTTACTATCAGTTCTCCCTGAGAGAGCTAAAGACGTAATTATAAAGCGTTATGGATTAGGAACTAGCACTACAAAGATGACTCTAGATGCTATTGGTAAAATATACGGTATTACACGTGAACGTGTTCGTCAGATCGAAAACTATGCTATACAAAATATAAGAAAGTCAGATGCTTATAAAGCAGAAAAAGCTATATTTGATGAGCTTGAAGGTTTAATACATACACTAGGAGGAATTGTTGTTGAGGAAGATTTCCTTGGTTCAGTTTCAAAAGATGCATCACTACAAAACAGTGTAAACTTTATCTTGGTTATTGGTGATTCATTTAAGAAAAGAAAAGAAGATGAACATTTCAAACATCGTTTACATGTAAATGAAGCTGTAGCTAGACAAGTTGAAGAATCTCTAAAAAAGCTATACTCAAGCCTAACAAATGAAGATCTATTACCAGAATCAGAAATGATATCAAAGTTCATATCTCATCTAGGTGAGGTCTCAGAAAAATATAAAAATCAAGAAGTAATGAAAAGATGGCTTTCAATATCAAAAGCTATTGGTAAAAATGCAATAGGTGAATGGGGTGTTTCTCATTCTCCAAATGTAAAAACAAAAGGTATGAGAGATTATGCTTTCCTAGTTATAAGGAAACATGGTTCTCCAATACATTTCCGTGAAGTTGCAAAACAAATTACTCAAGTTTTCAAAAAGAAAGCTCATGTTGCTACAACTCATAATGAACTTATAAAGGATCCTCGTTTTGTACTAGTAGGTAGAGGACTTTATGCTCTGAAGGAATGGGGTTATATGTCAGGTGTTGTTAGAGATGTTATAAAGAAAATTATAGAAAAGAATGGTCCTCTTACAAAAGAAGAAATAATTGCAAAAGTTCTGAAGGAAAGATACGTAAAGGACAATACAATTATGGTTAATCTCCAAAACCAAAAGCATTTTAAGAAGGATAAAGACGGTAAGTATTCTATTGTTGGTTAATATACTTTGATGTTACAATATATGGGTAATAAATTTACCTATATATGCTAGAGTCTCTATATAATTCATTTTTAGTAGAAGTACTTCCAACTGTTATAAGTATAATAATTTATCTATCTCCATTAGTTCTTACTTATATACTTTGGATTATATTCTGGCCACTTTGGTTAGATTATATTCAATCAAGCTTTATTTTAAGTCTGAAATACACATTACTTGAAATAAGACTGCCAAAAGATATATTCAAATCACCACTAGCAATGGAGGTATTTTTAAATTCTATATACAATGCTTCAGATGGAAACAAATTTAGCAGATGGTGGAAAGGTGAATTGAGACCAGAATATTCTCTTGAATTAGTATCACTCGGTGGAAGAGTAAAATTTTTTATAAGAACAGAAGACAGGAGAAAATCCAATCTAATGTCAGCTTTATATTCTCAATTTCCTGGAATAGAAATTACAGAAACAGAAGACTATACAAAACCTTTTGTATTTGACCCAAAAGTCTGGAGAATTTGGGGAGGAGAGTTTATTTTTACAAAAAAGAATGCTTATCCAATAAAAACTTATGTTGACTATGGTCTTGATAAAGATCCAAAAGAAGAATATAAAGTTGATCCACTTGTTCCTTTTATAGAATTTTTAGGAAGCCTTGGTCCTGAACAACAGATATGGATACAGTTTGTTGTAAGAGGACATAAAGGTGATGATCATAAACCCGGAACTTTATTTGGTGAGACAGATGCTTGGAAAGATGAAGCTAAAAAGGAAATTAATGATATTTTGATTAGAGATTCAAAGACAAAGATTGCAGGAAAGGATAAGGATGGGAAAGGACAAACATTGAGTATTACTGAGGGAGAAAAAGAAATTGTATATGCACTTGAAAGAAGTATATCCAAAACTCCTTTTGAAGTTGGAATACGTGCTTTGTATATTGATAAAAAAGATAAATTTAACCCACCATTTGGTTCTGGAGGAATAAACGCTGGCTTCAAACATTTTGGTTCTGAACATCTAAATGGTTTCAAGACTAATGGTGAAAAATGGCACCCAAAGATGAAAGGAGTTCCATGGGAAGATCCAGCAAATAAAAAAAGAGATAAATATGGAGCAAACGTACTTGATGCATATAAAAGAAGATGTTTCTTTCATGCACCTTGGACAAGTAAGTTTGTAATTTTAAATAGTGAGGAATTAGCAACGGTATATCATTTCCCAGGACAGGTTGCAGGTACTCCAACACTAGACAGAGTTCCTTCAAAGAAGGGTGAAGCTCCTTCAAATCTTCCAATATAATTCACTTAAATGATTAATATTAAAATGAATGAAAGCTTTAAAAAGTATATTAAATCTGTAGTATCAATTTTACTTTTAATAATTGTGGGTGGTTTGATAATGTATTTTTCTAGACCCCCAGAAAATTTTCCAAAGAAAATTGATATAGAAGTAAAACAAGGTGTAGGTATATCTGAACTAAGTGAAACATTATTTGAACAAAAAATAATTCGTTCTCCTCTTATGTTGAAACTTGCTGTTATGGTTTTAGGTCAAAAAGGTAAGATTCTATCGGGGGAGTATAGATTCAACTATCCACAAAATTTATTTACTATTGCAAGTCGATTGTCAGAAGGAAGATTTGGTTTTTCTAAGGTTAAAATAGTTATATATGAAGGTAGTACAGCATCAGATATGGCTTTAATAATATTAAAGTCTATTCCAAATTTTAATGCTCCTGCATTTGCAGTTCTAGCAAAACCTTATGAAGGATATCTATTACCAGATACTTATATATTTTATGAAAATGTGGGTGCAAGGGAAGTTATAAAAGTTATGCAAGATAATTTTAATAAAAAAGCGAAACCTATTTTAGATAAATATAAACTTTCAGAAGATGGTATAAAAAAAGTAATTACAATTGCTTCGCTTATAGAAGAAGAGGTTCGTGATTATCAAGATAAAAGAATTGTCGCAGGAATAATAAAAAACAGAATGGATAAAAATATGTTTTTACAATTCGATACTCCATTCTGGTATATTTTAAATAAGACTAGTGCAGAAATAACTCGTGCTGATCTTGCTATGGATTCACCATATAATCTATATAAAAATAAAGGATTACCACCAACACCAATATCAAACCCAGGACTTGAATCAATTGAAGCAACACTCAATCCTCTACCAACCAAGTATTTCTTCTTCTTGACAGATAAGGATGGAAAAGTGCACTATGCAGAGACATATAATGAACACCTTAAAAACCGAGCAAAATACGTTGAACCATAAAAATAACCCTAAAAAGAGGGTGTTTTTAGGTATGTCAGGAGGGGTAGATAGCTCAGTTTCTGCTTGTTTACTCAAAGAACAAGGTTATGATGTCACAGGCGTATTTATAAATGTCTGGCAACCAAGTTGGATAAATTGTACCTCAAAGGAGGACAGAAGAGATGCAATGAGAGTTGCAAGCTTGCTTGATATACCATTTATTACTCTTGATCTTGAGGAAGAGTATAAAAAGGAGGTTGTAGACTATATGATAGACGAATATAAAAAAGGGAAAACTCCAAATCCTGATGTAATGTGTAATCAATATGTTAAATTTGGTGGATTCTTTGATTGGGCAATTAAAAACGGTGCTGATTTTGTAGCCACTGGACATTATGCACAGATTAAGGATGGAAAACTATATGCAGGTACAGATAAAAATAAAGATCAATCATACTTTCTATATACTTTAAAAAAAGAGCATTTAAATAAAACATTATTTCCAGTTGGAAATATAGAAAAG
This sequence comes from uncultured Candidatus Saccharibacteria bacterium, assembly GCA_964522965.1. Lineage (GTDB taxonomy): Bacteria > Patescibacteriota > Minisyncoccia > Phycocordibacterales > PALSA-1337 > CAIOGI01. The sequence continues at coordinate 13,898 of CAZFXF010000006.1, read as the reverse complement.
ACTCAAGTAAGAGAATTGGCCAAGAAATTTAACCTTCCAAATGCTATTAAAAAAGATAGCCAAGGACTTTGTTTTATAGGAAAAGTTGATATAAAAGATTTTCTAGCTAGATTTATACAAGAAAAAAAGGGTGATGTACTAGATGAAAAGAGAAATATTGTAGGTAGTCATAATGGTGCTTTCTTTTTTACCATTGGAGAAAGACATGGCTTTGAAATATTTAAAAAAACACCAAATGATGCACCTTATTATGTTATTTCGAAAGATATAGATAAAAATACAATTACTGTTGCAAATAAAAATGAAAAAGGTGAATTACCAAGTTCTATAAAAAGAATTAAGTTAAAAAATGTAAACTGGAATCAAGGAAGTGTACCTATGAATGCTTGGCTTAAAGCTAGATCTAGATATAGAGAAGAATTGCAGGATATAAAAGTTATAAGTGAAAATGAAGTTGAATTTAAAAATGAGCAATACACTATATCAAGTGGACAATCACTAGTTATTTATGATGGAGAGTTGTGTTTGGGTGGGGGAAGTATAGCGTAGATTATTTATGGTGATATAATATCTTTATTATGAATCACCTTATAACCGTTACAAAAGCAGATGGAACAAGAGAATTATTCGAAGAGCAAAAGCTGGTAGATTCTCTTTTAAATGCAGGTGGTAATGAAGAGATAATAGATAAGATAATAGAGCATATAGGTAAAGAGATAAAAGATGGAATGACGACAGGCCATATTTATTCTCATGCTTTCAAACTACTTAGACAATACTCAATGCCTATTGCTATAAAGTATTCTCTTAGAAGAGCTTTATCAGAATTAGGTCCAGATGGTTTTCCTTTTGAAAAATATATTTCAAAGATATTTAATGCTTGGGGATACCAAACTCTTACAGATCAAACTGTCTTTGGTGGTTGTGTACCTCATGAAATGGATGTTGTTGCTTGGAAAGGTGAAGACTTGGTTATGGTAGAAGCAAAATTCCACAATGAATTTGGTTTAAAATCAGATTTAAAGGTGGCTCTTTATGTAAAAGCTCGCTTTGATGATTTGAAAGAAAATACATTTGAATATGGTGGTAAAAAGCTTCGTTTAAAACAAGGATATATAATTACAAATACAAAGTTTACTGATCAAGCAATACGATATAGTGAATGTAATGGTATAAAGTTAATTGGTTGGAATTATCCTGCCAAAGGAAATCTTCAAGATATAATAGAACAATTAAGACTTCATCCTTCTACATGCTTGGCTTCACTTTCAAATACTCATAAAAAAACTTTGCTTTCAAAAGGTATAGTACTATGTAAAGAAATTCTTGAACATAAAAACTATTTGCATGAAATAGGTATGACAGCTCAAGAAATTGCTAGTGTAGAGAAAGAGATTGCTGAAGTAATGGGGGTATAGTATAAATAGACTATGAAAGATAAAAAGAATAAAAAATATGAGTGGAATTTGAACCCACTATATAAATCTCTAGACGATAATAATATAAGGACTTCAATAGAAAATATAGTAAAAGCCTATGAGGATTTTGCTTTAAAATATGATAATAAGGATAAACAATATTTAATTGATGATAATAAACTACTCGAAGCCTTAAATGATTTTGAAAAAATAACGATTATTTCTGATAAAAATCCACTACTATATCTTTACTACAAAGAAGTTCTCAATTCTAGTGATAAAAAGGTAATTCAACTCAAGAATCAATTTAGTGATATTTTAACAAAAGCTGAAAATAAAATACTATTCTTTAAACTTTCTTTAGGTAGTATAAAATCTGAAAAACAAAAAGAAATTTTGAATAATGATAAATTAAAGAAATTTCATTTTCTTTTAAAATGTATTTTTATTGATTCAAAGTATTTCTTAAGCGATAAAGAAGAACAAATATTGAGTTTAAAATATAATGTATCTCATGGTCTGTGGACAAGTACAAATTCAAAAATACTAAATTCACTTTCAGTTAAATATAAAGGAAAGATATTACCGATAAATGAAGCGTTAGGTAAGATTCAAGATTTAAAAAAGAAGGAAAGAGATGATCTATATAGTAAAATAACTGATAAGTTACAAGAAATATCAGTATTTTCTGAAGCTGAAATAAATGCTGTAATTAAAAATAAAAAGATAGATGATGATTTAAGAGGAGCAAAATCTCCAGATGAAATCACAATTAAAAATTATCGAAATGATAAACAGGTAGTAGATAATCTTGTGAATATAGTTACAAGAGGTTTTAAAATTTCAAATAGATTTTATAAAATAAAAGCAAGGATAATGAAACAAAAAACATTATCTTATTCTGATAGACATGAAAAAATAGGTAAAATAAATCAAAAATTTACTTTTGAACATAGTGTAAAAATATTAAAGGATGTATTTGGAGAATTTGATATAAAATATTCCGATATTCTTGATAACTTTATTAAAAACGGTCAAATAGATGTATATCCAAAAATAGGTAAAAAAGGTGGAGCATTTTGTTCATCAACATATACCAATCCTACTTACGTTTTATTAAATCATACAGATAGTTTTAAATCATTCGGGACAATTGCTCATGAAATGGGACATGCCTTTCATAGTGAATTATGTAGAAATAATACAATATTTGATATGGATTATTCTACTTCAATTGCTGAGACTGCAAGTACATTTTTTGAAAATTTAGCAATTAATCACATAATAAATCAATTACCTAAAAAGGACAGAATTACTGCTTTACACGATAAAATATCCAATGATATTTCTACAATATTTAGACAAATTGCTTGTTATAACTATGAAAAGGATCTTCATAAAGAAATAAAAGAAAAAGGATATTTATCAAAAGAACAAATAGTTGATCTACATAATAAAAATATGTCAGACTATCTTGGTCCAGTATTCAAATTTGAACAAAAAGATGGTTACTCTTTTGTTAACTGGAGTCATTTAAGATATTTCTTTTATGTATATACATATGCTTATGGTGGTTTACTCTCAAAGTATTTATTGAGTCAATATTATAAAGATAAGACATTTAAAGAAAAGATAGAAAAAATTCTTTCTGCTGGAGGAAATGATACGCCTGAAAATATATTGAAATCAGTAGGAATAGATATTATTAAGGATAATATATTTGAAAAAGGTTTAGAGTCTATTGAAAATGATATAAATGAATTTGAAAGACTGGTTAATGAGACAAATAAAAAGAAAATAAAAAAGTAGAGAGAACAGTGTTTTTATGATAAACTCATTTCAATATGAAATCAGAAGAAATTCGTAATAGATTCATATCCTTTTTTAAAGAAAGAGGACACTATATACTACCAAGCTCACCACTAGTTCCAGAAAATGATCCTAGTGTTCTATTTAACACTGCTGGTATGCAACCTTTAGTGCCATATCTAATGGGTAAACCACACCCAAATGGTGATAAGCTAGCAAATATACAAAAATGCGTTAGAACTACTGATATAGAAGACGTAGGGGATAATACACACCTTACTTTCTTTGAAATGATGGGTAATTGGTCTCTAGGTAGTTATTTTAAAGAAGAAGCTATTAAATGGAGTTATGAATTATTAACTTCAAAACAACATGGTTTTGGTCTAGATCCAAAAAGACTCTATGTTACAGTATTTAAGGGGGACGAAAATAGTCCTGCTGATGAACAAGCAAAAAGGATTTGGATGGAGGCAGGAATGCCCGAGAATAGAATATATTTTAAGGATGCAAGTGCAAACTGGTGGCCAGCAGTAAAAGGTAAAGATACTTGGACAGGTCCTACTGGCCCTTGTAGTGAAATGTTTTATGATCTTACCGAACAAGGTTTGGGCGATATGACGCTAGAGCAATACAATAAAGCTGATGATGAACAGAAAATAGTTGAAATCTGGAATGATGTTTTTATGGAATTTGAAAAGAAGGATGGAAAAATCATTTCAAAATTGGCAAAGAAAAATGTTGATACAGGAGCAGGTTTTGAAAGAATAACTACTGTTTTGCAAAATAAGACAAATGTTTATGATACTGATTTATTTTCAGAAATAATGGAACTAGCAGGAAGTATTACAGACAATATAAAGAGCAGAAGAATTATATCTGATCATATTCGTTCATCTATTTTCCTTATTTCAGATGGCGTTTTACCTGGAAATACAGATCAAGGATATATATTGAGAAGACTTATTCGTAGAGCAGTTTTCAATACTATCAATAGAAAACTAGATAGAGCAAGTATTGAAAACTTTGTAGATATAGTTTGTCGTAAATATGCAGGTGTATATACAAATATAATGTCACAAAGAGATAATATTATTGATGTTATATACAAAGAATGTGAGAAATTCGGAAAGACTATTGAGAATGGAATGAAGGAATTTGAGAAAATTAGTAAAAGTGATATAAGTGGCCAACAAGCATTTACATTATTTAGTAGTTACGGTTTTCCAATTGATCTAACTCTTGAACTAGCTAAAGCAAAAGGAATAAAAATTGATACAGTTAGTTTTGATGCAGAATTCAAAAAACACCAAGAACTTTCTCGTTCCGGAGCAGAAAAGAAGTTTAAAGGAGGACTAGGAGATACTAGTGATAATTCACTACGTTATCATACTGCTACACACTTACTACACCAAGCTCTACATGATGTTTTAGGACAAGGTGTTATGCAAAAAGGATCAAACATTACTCCAGAGAGACTTAGATTTGATTTTTCTTACACTGGAAAAATGACTGATGAACAAAAGAAGAAAGTAGAGGATATAGTAAATCAAAAAATGAATGAGAGTTTGCCAGTAAATATGATAGTTATGAAAAAAGAAGACGCTGAAAAGACTGGGGCAAAACATTTTTTCGGAGAAAAATACAGTGATGAAGTAAGCATTTACTTTATAGGTAATGATATTGATTCTGCTTATTCAAAAGAATTCTGCGGAGGTCCTCATGTTAAAAATACAAAAGAATTAAAGGGTGAAAATGGTAACTTAGTATTCAAAATTCAAAAAGAAGAGGCTGTAGCTCAAGGAATAAGAAGAATAAAGGCAGTTTTGCAATAATAGTGTTAACAAACAATGTGGTTTAAATAATTTTATATATGATATAATTTATTTAAATTATTTATGTCTTTCTTAAATAAAAAAGAAAACACTTTATCATTGGTACTTGATATTCAAAGCGGTCTTATAAGAGGATCTCTTGTTATATTTAATAAAGACACTAAGCCTCATATAATATACAACTATACTAAGCATATTTCTCTGGATAAAGGACAAGGAAATGGTGGACCATATATGACAAAAGTAATGCTTAAAACGCTAAATGATGTGCTTACAAATGTTCAAAAAAGTGGTTTTGCAAGAGCAAAAACACTAGGCTATAACGATAATAATATTTATGAAATATTTTATGCTCTATCATCACCTTGGGCTGTCTCTCATGCTCAAAAAATAAGGGCTGATTATAAAAAAGAAACAACTATAAATGAAAGAACTATTGAGGAAATAATATCAAATGAGAGTAAGTTACTGATGAATGAATTTATTTTAGACTTACAAAAGAGTAAATCAAGTAATTTGGATATTGTAATGTTCGAACAAAAGATATTCGATATAAGACTAAACGGTTATTCAGTTAATAATTATTCCGGTAAAAAAACTAGTGTTTTAGAGGTATCTTTTGCTATAACTGTAGCTTCACAAAATATTTTAAATAAAATTAAAAATGAGGTTGAAAAAGTATTTCATGTTAAAAAAGATTACTTACATGGTTCACTTTTACTTCATTATTTGGCTTTGAGAAGTCTATCACCAAATAGAGATGAATATACTTCACTACATGTACACGGAGAACTTACTGATATAGTTATTGTAAATAAGGGTTCAGGAGTATTTCTAGCTTCATTTCCATTTGGAGCCTATACACTTGTAAGAAAGATTGCTAAGTCAATGAGAATAAGCCCAGAAAATGTAAAATCAATGATAGCACTTTATGAAGAAGATAAACTTGAAAATAAACAGAAATCTGATTTTGAAGAGGTATTAGGTGAAGTAATGGAAGGTTGGAAAAGAGATTTGATTAACACACTAAATTCAAGAGAAGGTGTAAGTATACCTCATATTATTTACCTATCAATACATGAACATTTCAAATTATTTGAAAAATCTATTAAGCAAGCAGAGTTTGAAGTGGTGCATTTTGATGATTCATTAGTTGATGAAGCAGTGAGCTTTGAAAAGCCTGAGGAACGTAGCTGGTTAATGGGTATGTATGTAAGAGCAATTAAAGATGTGAATAAAAATAAAAAATAATTTTTATTTATGTTAGAATATAAGAAATATGGCAGATAGAAAAATAGAAAAAAATAACTCCAAGAAAGTTGTAAGAGATATATTCCCAAATCAAAAGAGGACTATTAGAAATGTATCTATGGCTGATAGAGACGAAGAAGAGAGTGGAAGAATCGAACATGAAGAGGTGGTAAAAAGACTTATTAGAAGAAGAGAACTAAAGGAAGATAATGATAGACCAAGTTCAAGAGTAAATAGAGTAAAAGAGAAATCTAATGCAAATTCAGAAGTAAATAATAGTAAAAAAAGTAGTGGTAAAAAATTAATTTCAAATACTATTGCTACATTTTTAGTTATTTTTGTGGGCGTTGGTATTATAGCTATAGCATTATCACTTTTGTATTCAAAAGCTGTAGTAACAATAACTCCTAAAACTGCTAATTTTCAAGTAAGTCAAAAAGTCACGTCAAAAAAGAATGTTTCATTAAAAGAATTGCAATACAATATTATTACCGCAACAAGTACACAAACAAAAACTGTAAATGCTGTTAAAGGGCCACTTATACAAACAAAATCTAAGGGTTTAGTAGCGCTATATAACTATAATAGTACAACACCACAAAAGCTCCTTGCTGGAACTAGATTATCTGATTCCAATAACTTAGTTTATAGAACTACTAGTACTGTAATAATTCCAGGAATGAAGAATTTATCTGATAAAAAGAATCCAGGCTCTATTTCTGTAAGTGTTATTGCTGATAAACCAGGTTCGGAATTCAATAAAACAAATTCTATAGGTGAAGTATTGAAAGTTATTGCGTATAAGGGTAGTGCTAAATACGATACTATATATGCAAAGACAAAAGCTGATTTTAGTGGTGGTTACTCTGGAAATAAACTTACAGTCTTACCAAAAGATGAGAAAGAAGCAGTTGAAAGCTTAAAAGCGAGTTTAAAAGCAGTACTTGAAGAAAAAATAAAAGAAAGTATATCAAGTGAAGATATACTTTATCCAAAATTAAGTTCAATTGAATACGTAGTGCTACCTGTACAATCACAAAAAACTGATACAAGTGCTGCAAATAAGACTGTTGAAACACAAATAAATGTTCAAGGTGTTATAAGAGCCGTAGTATTTGATGCAGATCAAATGTTTAAATATATTGCTCAAGAACAAGTTGAAAGATTCCCATCAAATAGCTATACGATAAAGGGTATTAAAGACTTAAATGTATCAATAGATAATATAAAAGACTTTTCACCAAAAAAAGAAAATACTTTAATATTAAATGTTGATGGAAAACTTAGCATGACAGGTACATTTTCAGAAGATAGTCTAAAAACAGAGTTATTAGGAAAGAAATTAAAAGAGAGCAATAGTATATTTGCAAAGTACCCATCTATAAGTAGTGCTTATGCACTTATAACACCATTTTGGATGAGGTCCTTCCCAAATTCAAAAGAAAAGATTATACTTAACATTAAATCAGATTAAAGGTTGTATAGCCGATAAGTAAGACCCAATCGCAAAAGGCAAACTGGGAATTGATTTACCTGTTGACTTTTTATACACCTTTCTGATAATATAAGAAACTGTTCAATTTTAATGGATAAAAACAGCACAGATAAGCCAAAAAATACTGAATTAAATTCAGCTAAAGGTACAATAACTGAGGCTCTTCCTAATACTCTTTTTAGAGTTAAATTAGATGATAGAGAAGAAATTATCATGGCCTATTTGGCAGGAAAAATGAGAATGCACAGAATAAAGGTTCTCATAGGTGATAGAGTAGAAATGATACTCGATCCATACGGAGGAAGAGCAAGAATTACCAAAAGACTTTAAATAAAAAATGAAAGTAAAAGCTTCAGTAAAAAAAATATGTCCAAAATGCAGCGTTGTAAGACGTAAGGGATATGTTTATGTTATCTGTAAGTCAAATCCTCGCCATAAACAGCGCCAAGGATAAATAAAATTTATGCGTATACTAGGTATAACAATTCCAGAAAACAAAAGACTAGAGATTGCTCTAACAACACTTTATGGTATAGGTAGACCAAGAGCTCTACATATATTAAAAAAGGCAAAGGTTAATGCTTCACTAAAGTCTAAAGACTTAACTGTTGAGCAAGAAAATGAAATAAGAAAAATAGTTGAAAGCTTTAGAATTGAAGGGGACCTAAAGCGTGAAGTAGCTCAAAACATAAAAAGACTAAAGGATATAAAAGCATATAGAGGAAGTAGACATGCTAGAAGACTTCCTGCACGTGGACAAAGAACAAAGACAAATAGCAGAACAGTTCGCGGAAATGTTAGAAAGACCATGGGTTCAGGAAGAAAGAAAGAAGAGAAGAAGTAATAATTTTATAATATGGCAAAGAAAAAAATTACAAATGAAGATGGAGCAAAGAAAGAAATGGCAAAAAAGCCAGCTTCTTCTGGTAAAAGAAAACTTGATTCAGGTATTCTATATGTTGAATCTACATACAATAACACCAAGGTATTGTTAACTGATAAACTTGGTAATGCTATTATCTGGTCATCAAGTGGAGCACTTGGATTTAAGGGTGCAAAAAAGGGTACACCATTTGCTGCTGCAAAGGTTGGAGAAACTCTAGCTACAAAAGCTGAACCTATGGGATTAAAGGAGATTGATGTTGTAATAAAGGGAGTTGGTTCAGGACGTGAATCAGCGATTAGAGGATTCATTTCAAAGGGTGTAATAATAAATACAATAAAGGATGCTACACCAGTTCCTATGAATGGACCAAAGCCTAAGAAACCAAGAAGAGTATAATATATAAATTTATGATAATTGGACCAAGATATAAAATTGCAAAAAGACTAGGAGCACCAGTATTTGAGAAAACTCAAACTCAAAAATATGCTATTCGTACTGGACAAAATGGTAAGAGATCAGAAGGAGGAAAAGCAAAGAGTGACTACGGACTTGGAATGCAAGAAAAGCAGAGAGCAAGATTTAGTTACGGAGTTACAGCAAAACAATTTGCAAAATACGTAAAAAATTCAATTGCTAAAAAGGGAAATTCTGGTGAAATACTAGTTAGAACTCTAGAGAGTAGAATTGATAATATTGCTTTAAGATCTGGTTTTGCAAATACTCGCCAAGCTGCACGTCAAATGACTTCTCATGGTCACCTAACAGTAAATGGTGTAAAAGTAACTACTCCTTCATACCAAGTAAAAATTGGTGATGTTATAGGAATAAGAGAAGGAAGTAAAAAGAAAGCTCTATTCGCAAATCTAGATGAAAAACTAAAGACAATTAAGCTACCAGCTTGGTTAAAGCTTGATTTTGATAAAAAAACTATTACAGTTGATGGTATACCTACAGCCTCAAAGACAGAACTCCTATTTGATCCAGATACTGTTATAGGTTTTTATAGTCGTTAATTTTAATAAGGTAATAATTTTAATAAAAATAATATGTCAAACAATAACATTGTTCTACCATCAAAACCAAGAATTGTTCGTGAAGAGGGTTTTAGTGGTGTATACGAAATAGATGGTCTATATCCTGGATATGGTCATACTCTTGGTAATTCACTAAGACGTATTATTCTTTCATCACTTCCAGGTGCAGCAGTAACAAAAGTAAGAATAAGTGGAGTAGAACATGAATTTTCAAGTATAGAAGGTGTTAAAGAAGATGTTATAACTATCCTTCTTAACCTAAAAAAGCTTAGAATAAGAATAACTGGAGATGAACCTCAGATTCTTACAATCAAAGCTAAGGGAGTAAAGAAAGTTACTGCAAAGGATATTGAATTCCCAGGACAAGTAGAAATCCTAAATCCAGATCTAACAATATTTGAAATAACAAATAAAGCTACAGAAGTAGATATGGATATTACAGTAGAAAAGGGTCTTGGTTTCGTTCTAAAAGAAACACTACATAAAGATCGTGTTGATATAGGAAGTATATCTCTAGATGCTTCATTCACACCTATTAAGAGAGTAAACTATGAAGTAGAGAACATGCGTGTTGGTGATAGAACAGATTTCAACCGTCTAAGACTTTCAATAGAAACAGATGGTACACTTACACCAAAAGAGGCTCTTGAAGAATCAATATCAATAATGATTACTCAACTAAAAGCTATAGTTGGTTTCAAAGAACCAGAAATAGAGATTGAGAGCTCAGAAAAATCTGATGATACAGAAGATGCAGGAGGTGATAAGCAAGAACTAGATGTTGAATTCCTAAAGACAAGAATAGATGCTATAGGACTTTCACCAAGAACTGTAAAAGCATTATCAAATGCAAACATAAGAACAGTAGGAGGTTTAGCAAGAAAGAAGGAAGCTGATATTCTTGATGTTGATGGACTGGGAAGCAAAGGGGTTCAAGAGATAAAGAAAGTATTGGCTCAATATAATATAAATTTGAAGTAGTAATTAATTTAATACCATGCGACACCATTCAAAAAACAGAAAATTCGGAAGAGAGATGGGACAGAGAGACGCTCTGCTTAGATCTTTGGCTCGCAACCTTATTAATGAAGGTAGAATTACAACTACTTTAGCAAAAGCAAAGAGCCTACGTCCTTATGTTGAAAAGCTAGTTACAAAAGGTAAGCTAAATACAGTAGCATCAAGAAGAGTGCTTATTTCAAAGATTCATGGTGAAGATGAAGTAAAACACCTAGTTGAAAAACTTGCTCCAAAATATATGGATAGAAAAGGTGGTTACACAAGAATTATAAAGCTTGAACCTAGAGGACTTGACGCAGCCCCTATGGCAATGATTGAATTTGTATAATACCAAATAAAAACATGAAAAATTACACCATAGACGCACAAGGCAAAAAACTAGGAAGAGTAGCATCAGAGGCTGCAAATTATCTGATGGGAAAAAACACAGTTACTTTTGTTAGAAATAGAGCTCCTCAAGTTAAGGTTTCAATAATAAACTGTGATAAGGCTTATATAAATGAAAAAAAGAAACAAGATAAAAAATACGTAACTTTCACAGGTTTTAGAGGAGGTATAAATACTGAAAAGCTTTCTGATCTTATAGAAAGAAAGGGAACTGAAGAAGCTTTCAGAAGAGCAGTTTACAGAATGCTTCCAAGCAATAGCCTTAGAAAAGAAATGATGAAAAATCTTTCAATAACAAAATAATATTATGACAGCAACAGCAAATAAATACATAGAGACAGTAGGAAGAAGAAAAACAGCGGTAGCTCGTGTTCGTATTACTCCTTCAGATAAAAGCTCTTATGAAATAAATGGTAAGTCAGTTGAAGCTTATTTCCCAGTAAAGGAAATGCAGATTACAGCTACAGAAGCTATGACTACTTCAAAACTAACTACTACAAAGTTTAAAATTACAGCTGTTATAAAAGGTGGTGGACTAAGCGCTCAAGCTGATGCTTTAAGACACGGTATATCAAGAGCATTAATAGAATATGATGCAGAACTTCGTGGAAGATTAAAGAAAGCTGGTCTTCTAAAAAGAGATCCTAGAGCTAAAGAAAGACGTAAGTTCGGTCTCAAGAAAGCAAGAAAGAGCCCACAGTGGAGTAAGAGATAGTAGACAAAATATAGTTATAAAGAAAGCCCTGATAAGGGGTTTTCTTTTTGACTTTAAATATTTTAAATGTTTATATATTACTAAACAGAACATTCAAATATGGAAACTATCATTCCTAGCGAACTTCTAATTCATTATCTTAAACTCAAGAAGTGTCCAAATTATAAGATTAAACTACTATTAAATTCACTTTTAAACATATATATGTATATATGTATTATTTGGTTTTTAATTTATTTTATAGTTTTATTTTGTCATTTAGGACAATACGATCCTAGTTTTACTGGAATAAGAAAAATTAACGTTAGCTCTACAACATTGCTAATTGAATTTGTATTATTTATTGTTTCAGGTATTTCATTAATCATAATTCAATTTGATTTTATTGAGAAATATTTTGGAATAATTCATCAGTATGAATCAGTACTTAATAATTTAAATGAGGTACTGAAAAAACAATACCCAGATAAAGATTACTCAGAAGGTTACCTAAGTCAGTATTTCGAAAAGCATAGCATGGATGGATTATTGGCTTGGTTTAATAGTGGCATAGTAAAAGAACTGAAGGAACAGGTAAATACTATCGAAGCAAAAAAAGATAGGGGAGAATATGATGATTTTGAAGATAGTATCAAGTTAGTTGAACTTATTACTATACTTTATTGGATACATGTATTTCTATTCACAATGGAGTCCACGGATGAGGAATTAAAGTCCTTTGTAATTATTAGAACTAGAATTGGTGATCATGATGATTTTTTACCATTTAGTAAAATTAATTATTTCTATTAAGTTTATAGTCGAAAAGCGCCTCGGAAAATCCGGGCGCTTTTGTCTTGAAAAGAAAATAGCTTATTACATGAAAAGTAACCGATTGTTAACTTTCCAATAACTTCGCAAGAAGCTGTTGTTTAGAGCTATTCTTTCTCATAGTTGCACTCAGTTTACCTGATACAAATCCTTGAATAACAGCACTAATTTTACCAGCCCCAAGGATATCTTGATCAGATAATTCTACAATATCATCACATCTTTCAATCCCTAATTCTGGATAATGAAAAGCAATTCTGACGTAATATGATCTACACACCAAATCATCTTTTTTGTAAACACCAATATGATCTATTGCTTCAGCTTTTTGTCCAAGTTTAGTCCTTGCGTCCAGTATCCCATCGGTGAAATTTCTTGCCAATTGACAAGACATACTGGACACTTCTAACGTTAACTTTTTCATTTTTTACTCTTCTTTCTAGTGCTAGGCACTTTTAATTTCTGCATTTCAAGGTTGCAGTTACCAATGACACAATATCATTTATTTAATTTTTGTCTATAGTCACTTTACTCATTAGCTTGCAAATTTAATTTAGTGCCGTATACTAATTTCACTATGAACGATGAAACTAATGAAATTAAATACGATATGGATGAAAATATCGATGACTCTGTCATAACTGAAGAAACTGCTGTTCAAACTGTTAAAGTTTTAAAGGAGAAATTAAAAAAAGCTCTGGCAGAAAGATCTGAATATTTAAATGGCTGGCAAAGAGCAAAAGCCGATCTTTTGAATGCAAGAAAAAGAGATGAGGAAGAGAAAAGGGAATATATAAAGTTTGCAAATGAAAGAATGATTGAAGATTTACTTCCAGTACTACAAAGCTTTGATATGGCAATGGGAAATAAAGAGGCTTGGGAAAAAGCTGATAAAAACTGGAGACTAGGAGTTGAATACATATATTCTCAACTTACAAAAGCCTTGAGTGATAATGGACTTGAAGAAATAAAAGCTATTGGTGAAAACTTTGATCATTTACTACATGATGCTAGTTCATATGAAATAGTTTCAGATAAAAACATGGATAATAAGGTTATAGCTGTAATAAATAAAGGATATAAGTTAAATGGAAAAATACTTATTCCTGCAAAGGTAAAAGTGGGGGAGTTTAAGGGGTAAATTCTATATTTAATCTAGACAACACCAGCAATATTGATATAATACTGCTATATATGTTAACTACTCAAAATAAACAATTAAACAATATTTTTGAGAGAAT
>CAZFXF010000005.1:0-23978 GCA_964522965.1 uncultured Candidatus Saccharibacteria bacterium | reverse complement strand
GCCTCTAGCAGGTAGCGCTTTTGTTTTTATCTAATTTTGTATTTTTTAAATAATATGATTAAATTATGAAGGATTACGTAAGGTCATTAGTGTAGCATCGGGTAATGCCACAATAAAATGATTTACGTGCAGTAACTGGCAGATGATTCTGGCCAGTGGTCGATCACGAAGGGCGCCGTCGCACGACGGCGCCCTTTTTCCAAAACGTAACTTTACTGCTAAAATACTTTTATGCGTTCAAATAAGAACTATATAAAGCTTTTGATTTCAGGACTACTCGCTTGGTATTTTATAGAATATGCTCTAGCAGAAAAGATAGAATTTAAATGGAATTTACTCGATGGAGTAAATTTATTAATACATGAAGCAGGGCACACTATATTTATGTTTTTTGGAGAATTTATTCACGTGCTCGGTGGATCATTTTTTCAAGTTTTCGTACCAGCAGTTTTTGTATTTTATTTTCTATATTTCAGAAGAGAGTATTATTCAGGATCACTTTTATTATTTTGGTTAGGACAAAGTGTATTAAATTTATCAGTATACGTAGGAGATTCAATAAGACAAGAATTACCACTTTTAGGTGGAGATAATTCAATACATGATTGGAATTATATATTATCCAAACTAGGACTTTTGAGACAGACTTATCATATAGCAACAGGATTTTATGATATAGGGTTCTTTATAATCATTACAGCAATAGTACTTTCATGCTATTTTGCTTGGTACGGAGAACTTTATATTAAAACAGATAAATAATCATATAACGTTGATTTTAAGCCTTATTTAATGTATAATCCCTTTACATTTTTATAATTAAATAACAATTAAATGAAACCAGTAAAGAAGACAAAGATAGTTTGTACTATAGGACCAGCAACACAAAGTGAAGAAAGACTAACAGAAATGCTAAAGGCAGGTATGAATATTATGAGATTAAACTTCTCTCATGGTGATTTTGCTGAACATCAAGGTAAGGTAGATAATTTAAGAAAGGTAATGAAGAAGACAGGAATGAAGGCTGCAATAATGCAAGACCTTTCTGGTCCAAAATTCCGTATAGGTGATTTCTATCAAGAAAGAGTGCAACTAAAAGCTGGAGATTTTATAACTCTAACAACAGAAAAAATAGTAGGTGATGAAAAGAGAGTTTCAGTAAACTATCCAACACTACATGAAGAGATTGAAGTAGGAAATATAATCATGGTTGATGATGGTAAAAAGAAATTTGAAGTTGTTGAAATAAAAGGTCATGAAATAAAGTGTAAAATTCTAATAGGTGGTGAGACAAAAGGACGTAGAGGTCTAAATCTTCCTGGAGCAAAATTAAAGATTTCTGCTTTGACTGATAAAGATAAGAAAGATGTAGAATTCGGCATAAAGAATAAAGTTGATTTTGTTGCTTTCTCTTTCGTACGTACAGCACAAGATGTAAGAGAACTTAGAGCAATACTAGACAAAGCTAAGTCAAAAGCAAAGATTATAGCAAAACTAGAATCACCAGATTCAATAACAAATTTTGATGAAATACTAGAATTAGTAGATGTAGTTATGGTTGCAAGAGGAGATCTTGGAATTGAACTAGGTCATGAAAAACTAACTCCAGTTCAAAGAATGATGATAGAGAAGTGTAATATTGCAGGTAAGCCTGTTATTACAGCAACACAAATGCTTGAATCAATGATCAAGTCTCCATTCCCAACACGCGCAGAAGTTTCTGATGTTGCTCATGCAATTTATGATGGTACAGATGCAGTTATGCTTTCTGAAGAATCAGCACTAGGTGATCACCCAGTTGCAGCAGTAAGTATGATGACAGCAGTTTCAAATGAAGTTGAACCAGATGAAAGATATTTGAGAGATAGAAACTTTATAATCAATTCTAATAATGTTGAATATAATGCTCTATCACAATCAGTTGTAGAAATTGCCGAAGAAATAGAAGCAAAAGCCATACTAGCTATATCAGAAACAGGAGATATTGTAAGAACAATTTCTTCTCTAAAACCCTCAGTTTATACATTCTGTATAACATCAAACCCAGTAGTAGGTGCTCAAATACTTATAAGCTTCGGTGCTTATGAAGTTAGTGTTTCAAGTACAAAGGATAAAGAAATAGCACTAAAAGAAGCAAAAGCTTCACTTATAAAAGATAAAGTAATAGCAAAGGGTGATAAAGTTGTCTTAGTAGATGAAAATACTCTAACTATTTCTGTAGTTAAAATATAGTTATCCCCAAAAAACTATAAAAATAAGGTAGTTATCCACAAAAGATAAAATTTTGATAAAATTTTTATCTTTTTTGGTATTGTTTTAACAAAAGCGTGATTGCTATAATCACGTAATGAAAACACAAACATATACACTAAAGGACAATAATCTATTTTTGGATGGATCGATAAGAGAATATGTATATAAAATTCGAGACTTACCACTGGATAGAAAACCTAGAGAAAAACTTATAAAACAAGGACCAGAATCATTGTCAGTCCAAGAGCTTTTGGCTGTGATTTTAAATGTTGGAAGTAAGAGCGAAGATGTTCTTACTATGTCACATAGGATAATAAGAGAATATGGAGAGAGGAGTATTATTGCTGAAAAGAATGCAGAAAAGCTTTCACTTGATTTAAACATACCTATCATAAAAGCTTGTCAGATTATTGCTTGTGGAGAAATAGGTAGAAGATTTTATGAAAAAAATAGATCAGGCTTTACTGTAATTAGAAATGCAAAGGATGTATTTGATTATCTAGTTGATATGAGAAATTTACCGAAAGAGCATTTAAGAGGACTTTATCTAAATAGTCACAATAGAATAATTCATGATGAAATTATATCTATAGGTACGATAAATACAAATATCGTTCACCCAAGAGAAATATTTAGACCAGGAATAGAGTATACATGTGCAGCTGTTGTCTTGGCTCACAATCATCCTTCAGGGGTTTGTACACCTAGTACTCAAGATATAGAAATAACCGAACAAATAATCCAAGCTGGGAAAGTGCTCGGAATAAATGTCTTGGATCATGTGATTATAACTAAGGATAGTTTTGTAAGTATTAGTGCAAATTATAATTAATAAAAAATATATGAGAACAATATACAATACACCACCAAATATATACGGAATTCTTTCTGATGATCATATGTTTTTCGAAGGAGTAAATAGGCCTAGCGAAATATATAGCATTAGAGATGGAATAAATGAAAAAGATAATATTTTGATTTTAGAAAAATATTTAAATGATTTATATAATCTCTTTTTGAGAAAGATATCTACTTATGTAACTATACAAGCCAGTATTGTTGAAGATTCAATAAAACTCCAAGCATTATTACAAGAAATAATAAAGGTAAAAGATCTCATTGAAAAAGCTTCATCTCCGGATATAATGAAAGAGTGAACTATAAAGAATATTTCAAGGATAAAAACATAGCTATAGTAGGTTTGGGTCAATATGGTGAAATGATACCTGATATCAAGTTTTTAAAGGCTTTAAAGGCCAATATAACGATATATGACCCTAGAAGTGAGAGTAAGTTACGCCCTATAATATCAAAAATGGCCCCAAACCTTAAAAAACTGCTTTTAACAGGCAGTATTCCTAGTCAGGATCTTGCTTTAAAAGATCTCATAATATTATCTTCAGATATAAATTCTAAATCACTTTTCTTGAGAAAAGCTAGAGAAGCTGGTGTTCCAATAGAATATCAAGAGATTCTTTTCTTAAAATATTCGCCAAATATTACTTTACTAGGTATTGCAGGTTCTTATGGTAAGACATCTATCTCAAAGATGTTAAATTCAATTTTTAAACAATCATTGTCACTAGATTCAAATCAAAGCTTATTTTATATCGATCATGAATCAAGTTCAGGTTATATATCAAATTTAAAAAAGATAAAACCAGGAGATATAGTATTGTCTGAAATACCTGAGCATATGATAAAAGAGTATAGAAAGGCTCGTATCAACCCACACATAGCAGTTATAACATCATTAACATCAACAGGAGAAGGTGGAGACAATGAAGTTTTTGGTTTACTTGAATATCAAACTTATAATAACTTTATTATTGCACCAGATATTGTTATTGATAATTTAAGAAAAAGGGCAGGTTTTACAGCTAGAGCAAAAATATTTAGAACTAGAGTCGGTATAGTTCCAAATAATTGGAATTTATCCAAACATTCTCCACATGATTTAGAAAATTTATCCTTGGTATTACAAGTGTGTGAAATATTAAAAATTGAAAAAGATACTATTAGATTAGTTATTGAAAAATTTAAAGGTATAAAAGGGCATATGGAATATGTAAAGAATATTCGAGGTATAGATTTTTATAATGATGGTGCATCCATAAGCCCATACGCAACAGAAAATGCAATTATAAATATTTCAAATGGTAATGAAGAAAAAAGTATAGTTCTTATACTTGGCGGAGCCTATACAGGTTATGAATATGATAGGCTTATAAATATAATAAAAACAAAGGTTAAAACTGTAATATGTTTACCAGGTAGTGGAACTGTAGGATTTAGAAATATGCTTTTAGATATTCATGATCTAAATTTTAAACAAGTATTAAATATAGAAGAAGCAATAAAATATATAAAAGATAGTGCAATAAAAGGAGATAAAGTAGTCTTTAGTCCAGCTTGTCTTGCTATTGGTTTATTTGAAAATAGAATAGATAGAATTGAGAAATTTAATAAAATGATAAAGAGTTTTAAATAAACTAGTCACCACAAATAATACATACATTTGTCCCAGTTAAATCTCTTATATAACTATCTTTCATAAGACCAACAATAGACAGAGCACTATTTGTTGAAATATCCATACCTGTATTATTTTTTACCAAAACAATAGCATTATTTATTTCTTCATTTGTAGCTATATATCCTTTTCCTTTAGTCTGTTTTATTAATTCAACTACCTTATTCTTTCTAATTACTGTTTGATCCACGATTGCATCAGCTATAGATATTTCATTTTTTGGTATGTCTTCTGTAATTTCATTTACCATAAAATGACAACTTGAAGTTTGTATAATATTTACTTCTATTTTATTTTTATTATTAATAAAGTATTGTGCTAAAGCTTGTGCAGTAGTACCTGATGAAGTGCCAATGTAAATTCTTTTTATATCTTTTATTTTTGATATTTCTTGTGCAAGGCTTTCATAACCTAATAATGCTATATCATCCGTTGATTGCCTTAAACTTTTGATATTTTGATCTTTTATTCTTTCGAATAATGATTGAAGAGGTTTTTCTACCTGACTAATTCTTATATTTTCATCTTTTATTTTATAAAGTTTATTAAGTTTATTTTTATTTACTTTATTACCAATAAGAATTTCAAGTTTTATTTTTTCTTGGTTTTTATCATTTATTTCTTTTATGTATAGTGCTGAAGCTAAGCCTGCATTACCAGAAGAAGAAATAGCAAATTCTTTATAACCATGTTTAATATAATGATCTATCATAAGAGGCAACGATCGTCCCTTATGAGAACCATATGGGTGCATATCCTCTCTTTTAAAGACTATACTCGCTCCTATTGCTAAGTTTAAGTCCTTATATTCTTCATTTGGTGTGATGTTTTTTATTGATGACTTTTGCATATTGATATACTACACTCTTTTGTGTACTATTAGAAGACATAGAAATATATGAAATCAATTTGTCCAGAATGTAAAAACAGTATCGACATTTCACGATATCCAAATATTAAAGAGGGTATGGTTATTGAATGTAATCATTGTGGTATTACTCTTCTTGTAAAAAGTATAAAAGATAACAATATAGTTACAGATATAGTTGATGAAAGTAAATAATATTTTATTTACCTAGTCTCTTTACTGTTTCTTCTATCATACCTCTAAAACCGTGAGATCCTAAAAAGGCGATAGTATCTCCTTTTTTTGTATTTGATAATAAGAAATTTATTAATTCCTCATCATCTTCTATGTATAGGGTATTTTTATGTGTATTTGATATTACACCAGCGAGTTCTTTTCCATCCATAGGTTTTTTATCTTCATTCTCATTAATTTTCAATTTTGACAATCTAGGTATTATTACTATGTCTGAATCAATAAAAGCATTCTTATAACTTCCACTTGCGTCAATCTCTCTTCCTCCAATATTTGGTTCGAATACCATAATAATCTTGCCTTTATATATAGATCTTAAACAATTCAAAACTGATATTGCTTTTTCTCCAGAATGAGCTATATCATCTATTACTTTTATATCACCATCATATCTTTTTTCTAATCTTCTTTTCATACCTTTGAATTTTTCTATAGAAGATATTATTTTTTCTGGTGAAAGCCCTATATTGTGTGCCATAGCAAAAGCACCAGTAATATTTTCAGCTTGAAAACTTCCTAATAATTGAGATTTAATATTATATGTATTATCTTTATGTTTAATTTTAAATTCTAAACCATTCTCTGTTTGGATAATATCTTTATAAATATAGTCAGCATTTTCTCTACCATAAAATACTGCTTTATCTAGTATCTTTTTCACTCCAGAATTATCTTTATTAGCAACTATAACTCCATTTTTTGGAATGCTATTTATTAAATTTTTAAATACATCAAAATAACTTTTTTCAGTAGGGTAAAGATCAGCATGATCCCATGATACTGCCGTGAGTATTAAATGACTTGGTTTATAGTAATAAAACTTTGGTTTATTATCCCAAATAGCTGTTTTGTATTCATCTCCTTCAACAACGCTTATATTTGAATCAGACAAACTACCAGATTTATGTGAAAGGGAAACACCACCTGTAAAATAGCTAGGCTTCATATTATTATCAAGTAAAATAAAAGATAAAAGGGAAGAAATAGTAGTTTTTCCCCAAGTTCCTGTTACTACTATTGATGTATCTTTTACGATGTATCTACCTATTGCTTCAGCAAATGATAAAACTTCTATGCCTTTTTCTTTAGCGTAAATTATTTCAGGATTTGAAAGACTTGTCCCACTTCCTCCTGCAATTATCACATTTGGCTCACCTATATTTTCAGGGTGCCAACCAGCATAAAAATACACACCGTTTTTTTCAAGGTCAGTTGAAACTGGCGGAAAAAACCCTTTATCAGAACCGGTGACTTTATATCCCTGATCTTTTAATGCAATAGCAATGGCGCTAGTAGCTACACCGCAAATACCTACTATATGAATATGAAATGGTCCTGTAGACATTTTATTGTAAATTATTAAGTAAATCTTTTATTTGTTTTGTATCTTTTTTCCATTCTTTTCCATCGAACCATTCTATGCCTTCAAATTGAAGTTTATATACATCACCAGGTCTCTGTAGTGAACCTAGATAAACGTATTTTAATCCAATACTTTTTGCATATTCAATAGTCTTTGTCATCATTATTATACCCATATCTCTCGGAGATTTTTCTATATCGTAGAATGGATAACAATAATGTATAAAGTCACTGTTTTTATAACATATAGCATAACCGCTATTGTTGAAATTTAATAATACATTAAAATTATGTTCTGTGGTAATTATTTCTTTTATTTTATTTGCAGAAAAAGCACCACCAGCTTTTTTATCATAAAAGTCTTTTGCAATTTTTCCTATCTGCCAAGAATAATTAGAATAGGGAATTGTTTCAATTTTCATATCAATGTTTTCACCTTTTCTAAGTATCCTTCTATTTTCACTAGTTAAATTAAATTTATTTAAATTAATTCTAACTGATCTAGTTTGTTGAATAGTGTCTTTTTGTATACGAGTAAATACATAACCGTTATTGTATAAACTAGTTATATCATCATCATGTTTTATATCCTTTTGATCCCAGTGTAAATATTCCATACTAGTGAAGTGCAAGCCAAACTCCAATTACAACAAAAATAAAATGTATAATCCAGAATCTCATTATTGTTTTTTCTTCACTCCAACCAGTCATTTCAAAATGATGGTGAATTGGTGCCATTTTAAATATTCTTTTACCAAATACATATTTACTAAATACTTGTATCAAAACTGATATTGCTTCTATGTAGAACATAAAACCTAAAAAGAATAATGCACTTATTTCTCCAATTGCCAAAGTATTTACAGCAAGTAAAGCTCCAAGCCCTAAAGATCCAACATCACCCATCATAAATCTAGCGGGTTTAATATTGAAATATGTATATGATACAAGTGCTCCAACTACAGTAGAATTTAATACTGCAATTTCACCAAAACCATTTATCCAAGACATTAGTGTTAAAGCTGAAAAAGTGGGTATAAGCATTCCACCAGCAAGTCCATCCATACCATCAGCAATATTTACTGCATTTGCAGTGAACATAACTATAAAAATAACAATTGGTATTATAAGCCAACCAGCATACCATTCGAAACCAAAAGGGAAGTATATATTATGCCAAGCTGGACCTAGTTTGTCATAAACCCACCAAGCTGTAATAGAACCAGCAATAAACTGTAATACAAGTTTTTCATGAACTGCTACACCTCTTACTGTTCTTGATCCAATCCAAACTGAGGTTCTTTTAAATATAGTCCAAGGTAGAGTTATGGTATACCATAACCTCATTTTAAATTCTTTATGAATTTTAATTAAATTTAAAACATGACTTAATTTTCTTGATCTTCTTTCACTACCAAATATATTCATTAAATCATCTATACCACCAAGCATTGCAGAAAGTATCATTACTCCCACAGGTACCCATGTAAAACTTCTAGACCAATTAAAAAGTAAGGTCATAATTGCTACAACTATTATTACTAAAAGACCTCCCATTATGGGCGTATTCTCTTTTCCAGTTCTTGAATCAAAACTTGTTAATTCTATTTTGGGTTGTTTGATAACTCTATACTTCTTTAATAAATGTATAAGTAAGGGTGCACAAAGGAAAGCTATTAGACAGCTAAAAATAGAAAAACCTAGAATATAGCCAAGATCGGCCGTTCCTTCAAGTATGCTTATCATATTCTGTAATATTAGCCTAAAATAAGCCTTTTTTCAAACTTTATTTATGTGTATTATTTAAAGAAATTTAACCTCAAAAGTTCAGTTGTAGAGTTCTTTGCGCCTATGTAAGTATAGTTATCTTCACCTGTTTTATCTGACTCTATCCATTTCTGTTCAATTAGACTTTTAGTTATATCAATAATTTCAATTATTCCATCGTTTATACCATGACCATATTCTCCATGACTAGGCCAAGCTATTGAATGAGTATAATGTATTTTTATAGGTATAAAGTTCTGATATTCCACTTGATATACAACTAAAATATGATTTCTTTCTCCCGCACCAGAATTTCTTTGCATAGTTATTATATCTCCAACTTTTACATCCTTTATTTCTATAGGGCGAGAATTTTCTTTTGAAGCAAAAGTTTCAACATTGGTATTTTCAATTGGTCTCATCATTGATCTTATTTTTCCAATTATTCCTTTTGAAAAAGGAAAGGATAAATGTTTGTCTAAACTACCTTTACCCAAACTTATACTTTCAGCATTTAAAATATAATAAGCATAACCTGAACAATCTATTCCAATATTATGCATTACTAATATTTTTTTTAATTCTTCACTAGTAATATCTTTTATAGATATCTTTTCTTTCATTATTATTTGTTCAATTTCTTCAAATATTTCTTTTGGACTACCTTTACCATTCTCTACACGGAGTTTTGCTCTACCACCTGAGTGGCGATTGTTATAATAAGGTATAGAACAAACTGCATTACCAAGTTTGAAATTTTTATATTGATCAATTATAGAAATAGCTTTATCACTTAAAAATTTTGTATTCATATTGAGTTATATTATGCATTCAAGTATAAACTTACCTCTTTTATTGAATTTATTATGTGTTTCCATTATACCCATAATACTTTGTATTCTAAACTCATCGCTATTTAATTTTGTATTATTATATTTAATTATATTATAACCATTATCTTTCAAGGTATTTGTATCAATAGCAAAATCCTTTTTTGTTACTCTTTTAATAATTTGGGCTCCATCATTTATTTCAATAATATCTTCATTAATATCCTCATCTTTCAAAGCTTTTATATGTGCTTCAAAGACTGTAATTCCTTTTATTCCTTCATCTCTATTCATCTTTTGAATTTCAGATTCATATGTAGTTGAAGCTGGTTGTCGAGCATTAATCTCAATTAAAAATATTTTATCTCTCTGCTCATCATATATTACATCTATACCAAATAAGCCTTTCCATCCAGAATCTTTCATTTTTTGACCAATTTTATTTGCTATAGATTTTATTTCTTCAATTTGCAAATCTGTGAGTATGCTTGGCGGCACACTCCAATCATTACCAATTGTACTCATCATGTTTTCTGTAAAAGGTAACATGCCGGTTATTTGATAACTTATATTTCCAAGTAGTATTCTATTTTTGCTAATAACTATATTTAAAGTAAACATAGGTCCCTTAATATATTCAGTAACTCTTGCTTGTCTATTTGGAAAACTTGAAACTATAGTTTTTAATTCTTTTTCACTGTTTATAAGATAAGTACCTTCACCGGTATGACTATGTGCCCATTGCAATATAAATGGTTTTTCACTCCATACAATATCTTTTCCTAATACTAAACTATGTTCTGGTAGTAAGTTTTCTAATTCTTTAAGCCAAGTAACTTGAGTTATTTTATTCTCAATCATTTCTGATAATTCAGCTTTAGGGTTTAATATTTCAAAATTATTTTCTTTAGCTATATTTTCTATTTGAATATTATTTTTAAATACCAAAACTGAATATTTACCATTTTTTATTTTTTTGATATTTTCTTGATCTCTTAATATATCCAGAGTGCTTTTTGTACCCTCAGAGCTCAGTATTTCATAGGTATTATCTTGGGCAAGACTTTGAGCCCTTTCAGTATCTTTTGTTACATATAAGATTTTATTCTTCATATATTTCCACACTATACCATATATATAAAATACCGTGTATAATGTCATTACATTAATTTAATATTAATTTTTATGTCAAAAAGACAATTACTTTCTCTGATAGGTATATGGAATATATTCTTTTTATTTCTAGGAATTCCAGATACTTGGGATAAGATTATATCTGGAATTATGGGATTAATAATAATTTTAATTGCATACAAAATACCGCACGAATATAAAAAGACTGAAATAAATAAAAACGATGGTGCATTTATAGAAAATAAATAGTAATGAGCTTTAAGGAAATTTATAAAAATAAGCTCTTATTAAATGGAATTATATTCATAATATTTCTTGTCATCTCTGTAAAGATTTCAAATATACCTTTTATATATAATGCATACACTAGTTCTATAGCTGATGCATTTGGAACAACAACTATACTTTTAAATAAAAAGAAAATTGTTCATATAACAACACCCGAACCAGTAAAAGCAGTTTATATGACAAGTTGGGTAGCTGGAAATACAAAACTCAGAGATAAAATTATTAATTTAATAGATAAGACAGAAATAAATTCTATTGTAATAGACATAAAGGACTATACAGGTAGAATAAGTTTTAAAGTTGATGATGAAAAATTAAAAGCAATTGGTTCAGTGGAAGAGAGAATACCTGATATTGTTGAATTAATTGACTTACTGCATGAAAAAAATATTTATGTGATTGGTAGAATATCTAGTTTTCAAGATTCGTATTTTGTAAAGAAATTTCCTCAATATGCTGTGAAGACAAAGAGTGGGGAAGTTTGGAAAGATTATAAAGGAATAAGTTGGCTTGATGCTGGAGCTGAACCAGTTTGGGAATACTTGGTAAATATAGGTAATGAAGCTTATTCAAAAGGCTTTGATGAATTAAATTTTGACTATATTCGTTTTCCTTCAGATGGAAACATGATAGATATTTCATATACTTTCGGTAAAGGTAGAAATAGAATAGATGTAATGAAAGATTTTTATGCTTTTATTGATAAATCTTTTAGACCAAAGGGAATTCCAATTTCAGCAGATCTATTTGGTATGACAACTTCAAATAGTGATGACTTGGGAATAGGACAAATTCTCGGAAATGCACTTATACATTTTGATTATGTTGCACCAATGATATACCCATCACACTATCCACCAAACTTTAATGGTTGGCCAAACCCTGCAAAAAAACCATATGATGTTATTAAGTTTGCTCTTGAAAGGGGAATGAATAAAGCGACAATTGCTAGTACAAGTCCAAATAAACTACGCCCTTGGTTACAAGACTTCGGTATAAATGGTGTTCCATATACTCCAGATATGGTCCGTGAACAAATTAAAGCTACATATGATGTTGGTCTTACAAGTTGGATGATGTGGAATGCTTCAAATAATTATTCTCTACCAGCATACGAAGTTGCAACTAGTACAGGAGTTTAAGTGTTGACAGAAAAGGTTGTTACGTGCTAATATATTTTTGTTGCCACCAAGGGGGATGAACTTATTCTGTTTGCTGCAGATCCCACTGCAGACCTCCCTGACTGTGATGAGAGATTTCCTCTTGGTGGCACATGCGGCTTGCAGAATTTTTCTGCGGCCTTTTTTATTTATATTATATTTATACACAATAAGTATTGCCTTTTTCATATATTAGATGTACTATATTTATCCGGATGCACTCTACCTCGGTTTACTACTAGGAGGTGGTAGACTCAATAGGGGTAAGGGGGAGCATTGAACCTAGTTATGAGGAGGTCAAAGTGTCAAAGGAAAATCCTGTGACGTCATGGAGGGTGATCGGGAAGCCGGTAGTCCGAAGTGACGGACACAATATTGTCAAAGTCGATAATGGAGGAAAGAGGCCGAGAGAAGTCCTTGTACCAAAGGGCACTCCAGCCGAAAATTTCAACGCCTTTATCAAGCAGGCATTGTATCCCACTTATTGACATGACTGACACTTTCCCCACAGGGGGAAAACTACACCGCCGGGCCCACTGGACCCGGCGGTTTTGCATATGTGGATAAATATTTCACCAATATAAAATATGGTATAATAGTATGAGTATAAAATCTCATGAATGAAGAAAGAATTACATATTTTGCTCAAACAGACGCTAGAAATAAAAAAGTTTCCTTTGGAATAAAAGCAAAGGATAGAACTCGTCATGTTTATGTAATAGGAAAAACAGGTATGGGTAAATCAACCCTACTTGAAAACATGGCTGTACAAGATATAAAGAATGGTGAAGGAATGGCTTTTATAGACCCACACGGAAAGACAGCAGACTTACTTCTTGAATACGTACCAAAAGAAAGAATAAAGGATGTAATATATTTTGCTCCTTTCGATCTAGATCACCCTATATCATTTAATGTACTTGAAAAAGTAGATGCAGATAAAAGACATCTAGTTGTATCAGGTTTAATGAGTACATTTAAAAAGATTTGGAAAGATGCTTGGTCAGCAAGAATGGAATATATTCTTACAAATACACTTTTGGCACTTCTTGAATATCCAGAAGCGACTTTGCTTGGTGTAAATAGAAT
Organism: uncultured Candidatus Saccharibacteria bacterium; assembly: GCA_964522965.1. Classification (GTDB taxonomy): domain Bacteria; phylum Patescibacteriota; class Minisyncoccia; order Phycocordibacterales; family PALSA-1337; genus CAIOGI01. The sequence continues at coordinate 10,460 of CAZFXF010000005.1, read as the reverse complement.
GCTTTCAGATAAAGAGTATAGAAAAAAGGTAGTAGCTTCAGTTACAGATCCAGCAGTAAAAACATTTTGGGTAGAAGAATTTGCAAACTATACAGAACGTATGGCAGCAGAAGCGGTACCTGCAATACAAAATAAAATAGGACAGTTTACAGCAAATGCACTAATCAGAAATATGATAGGTCAGCCAAAATCTTCTTTCGATATAAGAAAAGCAATGGATGAAAAGAAGATTATGATTATAAACCTATCAAAAGGTAGAATAGGAGAAACAAATGCAAATCTATTGGGGGGTATGCTTATTACAAAGATATACCTAGCGGCGCTTTCACGTGCAGATGTACCAGATAGAGTATTGAAGACACTACCAAACTTTTATTTATTTGTAGACGAGTTCCAATCTTTTGCAAATGAATCTTTTGCAGACATTCTATCAGAAGCAAGAAAATATAAATTAAATCTAACCATAGCTCACCAGTACATTGAACAAATGGAAGAGGAAGTTAGAGCTGCGGTATTCGGTAACGTCGGAACAATGATTGTATTTCGTGTTGGTTCATATGATGCAGAAGTCTTGGAAAAAGAATTTGCTCCACAATTTACTGCAGAGGATATTGTAAATCTTGGTTTTGCTCAAATATATTTAAAATTGATGATTGATGGAATAAGTTCACTACCATTTTCAGCAACAACACTACCTCCAATACCACAACCAGAAATTTCAAATGCAGATGAAGTATTGGCTACTTCTAGAGCACAATTTGCAAAAAATAGAGATGAAGTTGAAAAGAATATTGCAGATTGGCATGCGCCTATCACCCCTCCGCAAAAGAATAAAATACCAAAACCTCCAGAAAATACAAAAACAGATAATTTGCATAAAAATCAAGACAATAATCCTGCTCATAATATTCCGAAACCAATTCCTATACCAGTAAAACCGCAAATAGAAGTAAGTAATATTCCAAAACCTCACGCTGTTCAAAATCAAATAGTAAATCACACTCAAATTGATAATCAAAATCATATACAGGTACAAAATAATAATCATAGTCATACTGAAAATCATAAAATACATAATGAAGTTAATAATCATAAAATTGAAGAGAAAAAAGATGATTTTATTTCACTAGAAAGTTTAAAGAAACAGGTTACAAATACTGCTCCACAAAACCAGCACAAACCTCATGAAGTTCATGTAAAAAATATAAAAGAACAAGATCCAAAAAACGTGAATGAACTTAGAAATGCTTTGGCAGCAGTACTTAAAAATAATAATTCACCTAAAAAAGACGAGGTAGATAAAAAAGAAAAAAATGAGGTAAAAAATGAGGTTCAAAAAGGTGAGGTTTCAGAGGATGTACTAAAACAGGTACTTAAGGTAGAGTAAATACATGGAAAAGGGGTTAAATACAGAGAAAAAGAGCAAAATACTGGTCTTTTCAGTAGCTTATTATCCTTATCTAATAGGAGGTGCTGAACTAGCGCTAAAAGAGATAACAGACAGAATCGGTGGAGATATGGATATTGATATGATTACTCTATATGCCGGAGAATCAAGATTGGAAAGAATAGGGAATATAAATGTATATAGAGTTGGTCCAAAGATAAAATTAGTAAATGGAAAAATAACTTATATTCCTCTTTATGTGAAGTTATTGTATATGTTTTTTGCCTTTATAAAATCTTTATCACTCGAAAGACAAAAGAATTATGATTTTATCTGGTCTATGATGGCAAGTTTTTCTGGTTATGTTGCTTTATTTTTTAAATTAATTAAACCAAAAAAGAAATTTTTATTAACACTACAGGAAGGTGACTCTCTTGAACATATAGAAAAAGCTATGGGCATTACATACCCGATAGCTAGACCTTTATATAGAAAAATATTTGAAAAAGCAGATATGATTCAAGCGATTTCAAAATTTCTAGGAGAATTTTCAAGAGATATGGGTTCAAAATGTCCAATTGAAATAATTCCAAATGCAGTAGACTATAAACTTTTCTCAATGTCTCAACAGCAAGGTCAAATGAATGCTCTTAGATCAGAACTAGGCTTAACAGAGAATGATAATGTAATAATTACCACATCAAGATTGGTAATGAAAAATGCCATTGGAGATATTATAGATGCACTTACATATTTACCTTACAATACAAAGTTACTTATACTTGGTATTGGTTCTCAAGAAAAACTCTTAAAAGAAAAAGTTCAATTATTAAAACTTGATAATAGAGTACAGTTTATTGGTTATGTTCCATATAAAGAAATACCACTATATTTAAGTATTTCAAATATATTTATTAGACCAAGTATATCAGAAGGTTTTGGTAATTCTTTTATTGAAGCAATGGCATCTGGAATACCTGTAATAGCAACACCTGTAGGGGGAATAGTTGATTTTCTTTTTGATAATGAAACAGGTTTCTTTTGTAAGGTAAAAGATCCAAAAAGCATAGCTGATAAAATAGACTATATAACTAACAATGTTGAAATAAGAGAAAAAGTAATAAAGAATGCAAAGAAAATGGTTAGTGAAAAATATGATTGGGATAAAATTGCTCAAGATATGAAGGTTAAAGTAATAGAAAAAATGTAAATGAAAATATTAATATCTACAGGTATATATCCACCAAAGACTTCCGGTCCAGCACAATATGCAAAAAACATGCATGATATTTGGACTAGTTCTGGGCATGATATAAAAGTAAAAACATATGATATAGAAAATAAACTACCAAGTGGTATAAGGCATTTATATTATTTCTTTAAAATATTACCTAGTGTTATAAAATCAGACTTTGTATTTACACTTGATACTTTCAGTGTAGGTTTACCAACTGCAATGGCTTGTGCTTTATTTAATAGAAAATTCATTATTCGCACAGGCGGAGATTTCCTATGGGAAGGATATGTTGAAAGAACAGGCGATCTTGTCTTACTAAAAGATTTCTATAAAACAAGAATAGATAATTTAAATTTAAAAGAAAAAATAATATTTAATCTTACAAAATGGGTTTTAAATAAAACTGATATTCTAATATTCAGTACAGAATGGCAAAAAAATATATTTATGGAGCCATATGAACTTCAAAAGAAAGATAGTGATGGAAAAATTAAAATTGTAGAAAATAGATATGAAGTCTATCATGAAGATACAAGCATAAATAATGATATTAAAAAATTAAATTTTATTGCAAGCACAAGGAAATTAAAATGGAAAAATATAGATTTATTAAAGCACGTATTTGATGATAAAGATCTTAAAGAAAAAGGTGTAAATCTTATTACGGATGAAATGCCTTATGCTGATTTTATGAAATTAATGAGAGAATCATATGCTGTTATTTTAGTATCACTAGGGGATATTAGTCCTCATATGATACTTGATGCAATAAGATGGAATAAACCATTTATTTTAACAAAAGAGAATGGACTTAATAATAGAATAAAAGATATTTCGCTTTTAGTAGATCCAAAAGATAAGAATGATATAAAAGAAAAGGTCGTTTATTTATTAGATAAAGATAATTACAATAAACAAGTAGAAAAAATTAAGAATTTTAATTTTATTCATACTTGGGATCAAATAAGTAAAGAAATAATAGAAATAGTAAAAAATATTAAATAATATGAAGCTATTATCAATTTCAACAGATAGAAAAATATTTGATAAAAATAGTGCAGTAGCATTAAGACAAATTGAATACGCAAAAAGTTATGAAGAAATGCATATTATTGTTTTTAGTGATAAAAGCTATAGTGAAATATCACTAGCACCAAATATTTGGGTTTATCCAAGTCATTCTAGCAATAGATGGATGTATATATTCGACGCTTTAAAACTAGGTAGATTTATCGTTGAAAAAAGAAATATTGATAATATAACTTGTCAGGATCCATTTGAAACAGGTTTGGTCGGAGCACTTATAAAAAGTCGACACAATGTAAAACTTGAAATTCAAATTCATACTGATTTAGGAAATAAATATTTTAGAAATTTTAATACTTTAAATAAAATTAGATCAATTATTTCAAACTTTGTTTTACCTAGAGCAGATCATGTTAGGGTAGTATCAAATAGAATAAAGGATTACGTTAAGAGATATATTGATGAAACAAAGATAGAAATAAGACCTATTAAAGTAGATATAGATAAAATAAAAAATAGTCCAGTCAGTGTTGATTTACACAAAAAATATCCGCAATTTGAGAAGATTGTTTTAATGGCTAGTAGAATAGAAAAAGAAAAAAATATAGATATGGCTATCAGATCTTTTTCTGTATTATCAAAAATGCGACAAAATGTCGGTCTTGTAATAGTTGGAAGTGGTAAAGAAAAAGAGAATTTAAGAAATTTAGCAAAAGAGCTTTGTATAGAAAAAAATGTAATATTTGAAGATTGGAATGATGATATTGTATCTTACTATAAAACTTGTGATATATTTCTACTAACTTCTTGGTATGAAGGGTATGGTATGTCACTAGTTGAAGCTCAAGCTTGCGGTGCAAAAGTAGTTTCAACTGATGTAGGTATTGCAAAAGAATTGGCAATAAAAACAGTTAAATATAATGAAGATTCTATAGCTTGGGGAATAATGGAATATCTTTAGTTTGTTAGTATAAATTTTAATGAAAAAAATACTGAATAATACAATAATTAAATATTTAATTTCAGGCAGTACATCTGCTTTTATTGACCTATTTATTCTTCATTTACTTGATACATACACCGGATTTCATTATCTTATAAGTGTTAATCTAGCTTTTCTATGTGCATTTTTTATGAGTTTCTTTTTACAAAAGTATTGGACTTTTAGTGATAAGACTCAAGGTAGAACAAAGATACAAATGATAATGTATTTTACCATTTCTGCAATAAATGTTTCTGTAAATAGTTTTTTAATTCATACAATATTAAATAATTTTTCAGTTCCGACCATATTTATATTAAGACCCGTTGTTATTGCTCAGATAATTGCAGCATTCTTTGTTGCCACAGAATCTTTCTTTATATATAGATATTTAATTTTCAAGAAAAAGCATGTATTTGAAAATAATAAAAAAGATAAAGATATATTAATAATTACTCAAAAAATAGATAAGAACGATAGCTATTTTGGTTTTTTCCATGACTGGGTAATTGAATTTGCAAAAAATTGCAATAAAGTAACTGTAATTTCTTTAGAAACATATAGTTATGATCTACCTTCAAATGTTAGTGTATTTTCATTAGGTAAAGAAAATAATAAAAATAAGTTTAATTATTTAAAAAATCTATATAAATATATTTATGAATATAGAGACAATTATGATGTAGTACTATGTCATATGAGCCCACTTTATGTTATGGCTGGATATCCACTTTGGAAATTATTAAATAAAAGAATTGTACTCTGGTATGTTCATAGATCGGTTGATTTAAAATTAAAAATCGCAAATATTTTAGTAGATAAAGTATTAACTGCTACAAAAGAAAGTTATCAAGTAAAAAATGATAATGTTCACTATCTTGGTCAGGCAGTTAATGTTGAGCATTTTTCAAATAAAATAGGGGAGAGAAAGCCTGATGGATATTTCAATATAATTACAGTAGGTAGAATAACTCCAATAAAAAGACTAGATATTTTAGTTGAAGCAATATCAATTCTTGATAAACAAAATGTACCTGTAAAGTTATTTATAGCAGGAGCTCCAACTGTACAAACTGATCTTGAATATGAAACAAAAATTCAAAAGAAAATAAAAGAATTAAACTTAGATGAAAAAATAATATTCTTAGGTCCAGTACCATATATAGATATACCGAAGCATTATTGGAATAGTGATGTATGTGTAAACCTAGCTCCAACAGGAGGTCTTGATAAAACAGGCTTAGAAGCAATGATGGCAGGAATACCATTAATTACCTCAAATACAGCTTTTGAGGGTCATTTTGGGCAGTTTTCAAAGGATTTGATAGTAAATGACTCTGATCCACAAGATACTGCCTTTAAATTATTTAATCTATATAATTCAAAGAAATATACATTTATAGGTTTTACTCTAAGAAAAGAAGTTATAAAAAGATCTAGTCTCGACAATTTAATAGCTAATATTGTAAAAGAACTTTATATATGAAAAAGATATGTTTTTTTGGAATATTTGATGAAAATTATTCTAGAAATAGAGTCTTAATTAAAGGCTTTAAAGAAAATAATTTTGAAGTATATTTTTGTAAAATAGATCCAAGTGTTCATAAGGGTATAAAAAAGTTTTATGAACTATATTTACAATATAAAAAGATAAAGGAAAATAAATTCGATCATGTTTTAGTTGCTTTCCCAGGACATAGTGTTGTTTGGTTAGCTAGAATTTTATTTGGAAATAATATAATATTTGATGCTTTTGTTTCACTTTATAATTCAAACTATCAAGACAGAAGAAAGTATTTTAAATATTCACTATCTGCTTTTAAAGATAAAATATTGGACTGGTATTCAATAAGGCTTTGTAAATACGTACTTTTAGATACTAATGCCCATATTGATTATTTTGTAGAAAACTATGGTTTGAAGAGAGAAAAAGCAAAAAGAGTTTTTGTGGGGACTGATGATAGTATTATGTATCCTAGAAAAATAGAGAATAAAACAAAAGATCTTATCGTCCATTTTCATGGAAGCTTTATACCACTTCAAGGAATTGAATATATAATTCATGCTTTTAATTTAATAATTAATAAATATGAAGTTAAAGATATAAAGTTGAGACTTATAGGTAAAGGTCAAGAAAGTGAAAAAATAAAGAGACTTATAAATAGTCTAAATTTATTCAATCATATCGAACAAATTGATAAAGTAAATTATGAAACTTTACCCGAATATATTTGCAATTCTAGTGTTGTGCTAGGTATATTCGGTAAAAATATAAAATCAGATATAGTCATACCAAATAAAGTTTATGAAGCAATAGGTTGTGGTAAGATCCTTATAACATCAAATACAAAAGCTATTAGAGAATTATTAAATGATAGAGTTAATTCAGTATTAATAGAACAAGGTAATTCTGTAGAACTAGCTCAAGCAATAATAGATATAAAACAAAATAATGTAGATATTATAAATATACAAAAAAACGTAGAAATTTTGAGAAAAGAAATATATCCGAAAAATATCGTAAATAATTTAATTAAAATTATATGATTAAAATATCTTGTATAATTCCACAGATAAAAGATGATTACCTTGTTAATACAGTAATAGATGGATTATCTATTTTGGAAAAAGAAAATAAAATAGAATGGTCAGTATCATCATTATCCTATAAGAATATAAATATAAAAGATAATAATAGATTAAATTCTAAACAAGATTTTATTAATAGTGCAAAACAAGCAGATATAATACTATTATTTTGGAGTAAGTCCGGAATTGATTTAGATTTAATTGAACAAGTTGGTTGTTTTAATAAAACTATATTTATAGATGGTTCTGAACTGGGTAGAAATAAAAGATTGGATAAAGATATAGTTCAAAAATTAAATAATTTGACTTGGGAAGGGCAGGGTAAAATATATCAGGATTTATTAAATAAATGCGCTGGATATTTTAGAAGAGAAAAACCATATATAAATGGTATAAAGCCTTTTCCTTTTGGTATTGAAAGAAAATATATAGGTTGGAATGAAAATATAGTGAAGGATATAGACTTTGTATGCATATTTGGACAAGAGCAATATCCACCACTTAGAAAAAAAGTTAGAAAAATATTAGAAAACTTTTGTAAGAAAAATGAATTGGTATGTGTAACAGAAAAAACTAAAACTAGAGATGAATTTTATAATATTTTAGCTAGAGCAAAAGTAGGAATATCTGTAAGTGGAGGAGGTTATGATACAGCTAGATTTTGGGAAATACTCGGTAATAACTGCATATTATTAACTGAAAAAATCGATATATATAATGATGAAGATAAGAGATTGCAATATAACAATATATACGAATTTAATAATGAAAATGATTTTGAAGATTTATTAATAAAAATCACTCAGTATTTACGAACTGATTATAATATTAATGATTTAAAAAGGGATTATGAAAATATAATTAATAATCATTCAAGTAAAGCTAGGGTAAATGAAATAATTGATTATTGTAGAGATAAGGGTATTATTAAATAATGGAAAATAAGTGTACTATATGCGGAAATATATCAAGTTTTCTTTTAAATAAAGACGGTTTTGATATATATGAATGTAAAAAATGTAGTCTAGTTTTTGTACATCCACAACCAAAACAGGATTTTTTAAAGGATAAAGTCTATTCTTTTGAATCTGGATATCAATCAAATAAAGCCAAGGATCTTTCAAGAGTAAAAATTACAAAATCATATAAAAAAATATTTGATTATTTAAATAAAAATAATATTAAAGGAAGTATGTTGGATATCGGTTGTTCAAATGGAGAATTTTTATTTCATGCAAAAAAATATGGTTTTCAAGTCACAGGAATAGAATTAAATAAACGTACAGCAGAAATAGCTATTCAAAATGGTATTAATGTTCATATAGGCACAATTGATACAGTAAGTTTAAATCAAAAATATGACTGTATATTTTTAGGAGATATAATTGAGCATGTAACTGATCCCAGATCTTTTTTAAGTAAATGCTCAAGTTTATTAAATAATAATGGTTATATAATAATATCTACACCAAATCTTGATTGCTTTTGGTCAAAATCAAGTTTTCTATTATATAAATTATTTAAAATACCTTGGTCTTCACTTACTCCGCCATATCATTTATTCCAATTTAGTCATGGAAACTTAATTAGTCTTGCTCATAATAATGGACTAAATTATGTAAATTCTTGGTATACAGGTAGACCAAGACTTATGTATGAACTTGGTTCATTACACTTAGTCAAAAAGATTAAAAATTCAAAAGGTATTATGAAAATATTTTATTTTATTTATACAATTATATCATTTTTACTTTATTCAATTTTGTATTTTATTTCAGATGTTTTAAGTCTATTTAGAATAACTAAAAAAGATTTTGCTATGGTTATAGTATTTAAGAAATAATATGGAAAAGATTAAAGTATATATTGGAAAACCATTTGATAAATTACCAATAATAGAAGTTTTATCTGCGCCACCAAGATTGGTAAAAGATAAAAATATATTTGAAGAGAAAGATCTATTTTCTTCAAGTGAAGGTTATGTTGAAATTGTAAATAACCCTGAAGATTCTGAATATTTTTTACTTCCACACTCATATAACTTTATTTCGAATAAACAAGATTATATTAAAGATTTTGAAGATTTGGCAAATAAATATAATAAAAAGATTATAGTTTTTCTTTTAGGGGATTCAAATGAAAAGATATATTTTAAGTCTTCTATTATATTTAGAATGTCTCAATACAAAACAAGTTTAAATAAAAATGAGTTTATAATGCCTGCATACGCTCAAGACTTGGGTAGCTTATACGGTGTAAATTATAGAGAAAAGAGTGAAATACCTACAGTTGGTTTTTGTGGTTGGGCTGATGTTCCAAGTCATTATATGAATTTTAAATATAATTTAAAGTATTTATTTTGGAATATTTCAGGAAAATTTATAAATAAACTTGGCGCTAGAGTTCCAGGAGTTATTTTAAGAGAAAAATTAATTAAAATAATTAATTTAAATAAAGATATAAATAAAAATATAATAATTAGAAGATCTTATGGTGGAAGTATAAAGACTATAGGTATACCACCAGTTCAAGCGAGAAAAGAATATGTTGAATGTATAAAAAACTCGGACTATTTTCTTTGCCCGAAAGGTGATGGTAATTTTTCAGTTAGATTTTATGAAACTCTTAGTCTAGGTAGAATTCCAGTGCTTATAGATACTGATATAGAGCTACCTTATTCTGATCTTATTGATTACAATTCTTTTTTAATCAAAATTGATATGAAAGATATTAACAATATTAATAGTATTATTCAGAGTTTTCATAAGGGAATGAATAATGAGCGATTTAAGTCAATACAAGATAAATGTAGACAAGCGTTTGACCAATACCTTAATATTCATGTATTCTTTAGGAATGTTCTCAAAAGAGAGTTTTTGGCTAAGATTCACTAAATATGCGGTAAGCTCGGTATCTCTAATTCTTGCTTTCGCTTTTTTACTGTATTTTTCACTAAATAAGCTAATTGAAACCCCTCCTACATGGATGGATGAAGGTATAATAATAGAAACAGCAAGAAATATAGCTTCGCATGGAAGTCCTAGTATAAGAATTAGTCCAACAGAATTGGTCTCTGGTGGTTATGTTACAACGAGTTATACAGTAACATATCCTATTAGTATTTTATTCAAAAAATACGGAGTAAATATATATTCAGCAAGAATAATTATGGTTATATACTTGGTGCTATTTGCTATATCAAGTCTATTACTTTCAATTAAAATCGGAGAAAAAAGTAA
>CAZFXF010000004.1:5827-26850 GCA_964522965.1 uncultured Candidatus Saccharibacteria bacterium | reverse complement strand
TAATCTTTACGCAAGAGTCTGGTGTTTCGGCACCAGACTCTTTTGCTATTAAATTGAAAAACTACTAATTAGATAGTACTATTGAAAATACGTTTGCCGACGTAGCTCGGTTGGTAGAGCACCCCATTGGTAATGGGGAGGTCATGAGTTCGATCCTCATCGTCGGCTCCAAATTATAAAATACTTATTTACATAAATAAAAATAGTGGTGTAATTTTAATTATGTAACAAATAGCCTGTAGCGAGAGTTATAATAAGTGAACGCCAATAAATATATATGAAAACACCATTAACAATAGATTATTCGGCGCTTGCCGACGAGGAAGTATTAACAAGATCAATAGAAAAGCCTGAGCTTTTCAATGAGATCGTATTACGTTATAAAAAGCCATTTCGTTCGGCTTCACGACGCATACTTGGTATAGAAGATGCTGAGGATGCAGTACAAGAAGCATTTGTAAGAATATACATGAATGCTTCAAAATACACAAAAAAAGAGGGAGTAAAGTTCTCTTCATGGGCTTATTCTATTCTTGTAAGAGTTTGTTATACCATATACTCAAAGAATAAAAAGAGAATGACATTTTCTCTTGATCCTGAAGTGATAGGTGAAATAGAAGATTTTAATGCAAAGGATTTAAGAGAGTTCGGACTTGATAAGGATTATTTATTATCTCTTATTTCAAAATTGCCAGTTATGCTAAAGAGAACACTAGAACTATATGTATTTGATCATAAAACTGAAAAAGAAATTGCAAAACTTGAAGGCGTCTCTCATGGAGTTGTTAGAACTCGTATTTCACGTGCAAAGGATAAACTTAAGGAACTTAGTGTGGTATACTCAAAATATGAATATGAATCTTGAAAATCAAATTTCTAACGAAGTAATGCTAAGGATTAGAACTATATATAGAATAAAAAAGATAGCATTTTCTCAGTATACAAATAGTGTTTTACTATGCGCCCTTCTTGCGTACTCATTTTTTGTCGTGTCTGTTATAGATGTATTGAGTAATACTATTTCAAACCACAGTATATTAGGTGGTATTAGTTATTTCTTCAGTTCTCTAATTCACTCACAAATACTCGTTCAAGTTTTATCAGCAATGATATTTATAGCTTCATTTAGAATGGTTGTAAATCTATTAAGAAAACTTACAAATACAGGTTTAGTTTCAAGATTGATACCAAAAAGAATCGCCTAATTAATTTTGTATGTATTATTGTGCTATAATCTGTCTATGAAAAAGGAAGTATTAGACATCTCTTTAAAAATTTTAGAGGTAATAAAATCTAGTAATAATATACTTTTACATTGTCACCCCAATCCCGACCCTGACAGTGTGGGTTCGGTATTGGCAATGAAAATTGCTCTAGAAAAATTAGGAAAAAAAGTCACAGTAATAAGAGGTGATACTGAAATACCAATAGCATTTCGGCATTTTCCTAAAGCAAATGAAATAATAGAAAAAAACTTTTTTGAAATAAATAAAGATGATTTTGACCTTTTTATAATTCTTGATTCTGGTTCAAAAGAAATGATTTCAAGAAAAGGAGAGGTAGTTTTTGGAGATAAAATGAGAACAATAAATATTGATCATCATGCTTCAAATCCAGGCTATGCTGAGATAAATCTTGTTGATAGTTCTTATTCATCAAATGCACAATTAGTTTTTGACCTAATAACATCATGGGGTATAGAAATAAACCATAAAATGGCTATAAATTTATTTATGGGTATGTATACAGATACAGGAGGGTTTAAATATGAAACTGTAACTGCAGAAACATATCAGATCGCTTCTGAGCTAGTTAAAATTGCACCTGATTTTCATAAGTATATATTTGAAATGGAAAATAGTAATACAAGTGATGATTTGAAATTCGAGGGTTTAGCCTTATCATCTATTAAAAATTTCCTAAATGATAATATTGCAATATCAGCCATTTCTCAAAAAGATTTAGAAAGTGTGGGACTAAATACAAGATCAAATATTTCTTTACATATAATATCTAACTTATTGAGATCGGTTATTGGTTGGAATATTGGTGTATGCCTTGTAGAAATGGAGCCAAATGTGTTTAAAGTAAGTTTTAGAACTAGAGATTCTACGAAGTTTGATGTTTCAAAGCTCGCAATTGCTTTGGGTGGTGGTGGTCATAAACCGGCTGCTGGTGCTAGTATAAAATTACCTAAGGAACAAGCAATAAAAGCAATAGTTGAAAAAGCAAAAATAATATATAATCTTTAGTATGGAAAATGTAAATGTAGAGAGCGCAACTAAAAATTTAAGTTCAAAGCTTGCTTATATATTATTTTTTTTAGCAATAATTTTACTTGGTTTTGGTTATTATTGGTGGTCGTCAAAAAATCCTAATGAAATAAATAAAAATTTTATGCATACAGTAACAATAGAAACAAATAAAGGAGTTATCGTTTTTGAAACATATGATTCAGATGCCCCAAAGACTGTAAAGAATTTTATAGATTTAGCAAATAAAGGTTATTACAATGGAATAATTTTCCATAGAGTTATAAATGGTTTTATGATTCAAGGAGGAGATCCTACTGGAACAGGTTCTGGTGGCCCAGGATATAGTTTTGAAGATGAATTGAACCCAAATACACCATCATATGTAAAAGGCTATACAAGAGGTACAGTAGCTATGGCAAATGCAGGTCCGAATACAAACGGTAGTCAATTCTTTATTATGCATAAAGATTACCCATTACCACATAATTACACAATCTTTGGAAATGTTGTAAAAGGTATAGAGGTAGTTGATGCAATAGCAAATGTAAAAACTTCAGGTACACCATTTGATAAGCCACTTGAAAATATAGTAATGAATAAAGTTACAGTATCAGAAAAGTAATTTATCGTTCTAGTCTCTATAATTTAAAATATAAATGGGAATAAAAAAAGACAAATATAATGCTGTCTGGGTTTCTCACTCGTCTATGGGGGATTTTATAAAATGCCCATATGCTTATTATTTGCATAATATTTATAAAGATCCAAAGACTGGTAGAAAAATAAATATTGTAAATCCTAGTTTATCTTTAGGTATTGCAGTCCATGAAGTATTAGAAGGTTTGGCAGATTTCCCATTTGATAAAAGATTTGATAAGCCATTACTCGAAAAACTAATTAAGGCTTGGGAAAAGGTAAGTGGTAAAAAGGGTGGCTTTATATCACAACAACAGGAGGATGAAGTAAAGGAAAGAGCTATTAGTATGATAAATAGAGTAGATAATAATAGAGAACCATTATTGCACAAAACTGTAAAAATGAAACAGGGTAGTAACGGTATGCCACCCAATTTTTATCTTTCTGAAGAGGATAATATAATACTTTGCGGTAAAGTAGATTGGCTTATATATAGACCTGAAGATGATAGTGTTCATATATTAGATTTTAAGACAGGAAAAAATGAAGAAGATTCAAAATCTTTACAATTACCTATATATTCACTATTAGTTCATAATTTGCAAAAAAGAAAAATAAATGGAGCCAGTTACTGGTATATTGATAGAGATGATAAACCTATACAGGTAAGTTTACCAAATATAGAAGAGTCTTTTGAAAGAGTATATAGTGTAGCAAAAAAGATTAGTGAAGAAAGAGAGAAAGCAAAACAAATTCCACCTGAAGAAGTATTTCTATGCCCTAGAGGAGATAAAGGATGTTTTTCATGTAATCCATTTAGAAAAATTTTAAGAGGGGAGGCTGAATTTATAGGTGTAGGTGAAATGAGACAGGATATTTATATGTTGAGAGATTGATTTATAATGGCAGTTTAATTGTAAAACAAACACCTTTTTTCTTATTGTTATTTACTGATATTTTACCCAACATTTTTTCTTCAACTATCGATTTTACAATAGTAAGTCCGATTCCTATACCCTTATTCTTTTCTTTGGTTGTATAAAATGGTTCAAATATTTTATTAATTTTATTATCATCAATACCTAAGCCATTATCGTATATCCTCGCAATAAAATTATCTATTTCTTTTATAAATTCAATGCTTATCTCTTTTTTGTTATTGTTTATATCCATTTCAAGAGAATCAATTGCATTTGAGATTAAATTAGTAAATATATGCTGTATTAATAAAGGATTACCAAATGATATATAGTCACTATTAAATCTTTTATTTAATTTAATATTATTTTCTCTAATTCTATACGACAGTAATAATATTACTTTTTCGATTTCTTCAATAAAAGAACACATCTTACTCTCATGTTCATAATTTAGAGTATTTCTTATATTTTCCATATATAAAGATATTGTTTCACCAGCTCTTACTGCATTATTTATATTGACTTCATATTTTTTTACATCTCTTTCATCTTTTAGATTTAGATTTTTGGTATGTAATATAATTGCAGTTAATGGATTCATAAGATCATGAAAAAGCCCTCTTGAAAGCCTTCCAAACTCTGCTAATCTTTTCATTTCATATAGTCTTTCATGTTGATCGTCAACTATTGCTTTATTCTTCCTCAATATTTCTTGTTCCATTTCTTTCCTCAAAATCAATCTTTCTGAAGCATTAAAAAATTGCTTCGATCTTTCTGATTCTTTTCGTGCGTGGTATACAATCAATATCAAAAAGAATATTATTGGTACGATCACTATCAATATCTTGATAATTTCTTGATTCATATTTCTATTATATAGCCCCTACCTGGAATATTTTTAATAATATCTGGTTCACCTTCAGTGTGAATTTTTTTCCTCAAATTTAATATATGCGCTTCTACAGTATTTGAGAATGGATCACTATCAGCATTCCATACATGTTCCATTATTATTCCTCTCGATGTTATTTGCCCTCTATGTCTTATAAGATATTCAAAAAGGCTATATTCTTTTCTTGTTAAATGTATTATTTTATCATCTCTAATTACTGTGTGTTTATCCAAGTCAATTTTCATGTTACCCATTTCTATTATTGATTCTTCTATCTCCCTAGGTCTTCTTATTATTGCTCTAACTCTAGCTTTTAATTCATCAAAAGAAAAAGGTTTTGATAAATAGTCATCTGCTCCTAGTTGTAATGCCCTAATCTTTTTATTTGTATCACCTATAACGGAAAGAAATATTATCGGTGTATTTTGTCCTTTAGATCTAATTTCTTGCAATACAGTAAAACCATTTTTTTCTGGTAATGAATAGTCTAATATAATAATGTCATAGTGATTTGTTCTTGCTATATATGATCCTTGTTGACCATCAAGTGCAATATCTACTGTAAATGAATCTGCTTCAAAACCAGTTTTTATAAAGTTCGCTACTGTTATATCATCTTCAATTATAAGCATTTTCATGAACAACATTATACATATTATTTATAAATATGCCTGTTTTTAAGTGGAAATAATTTATTTTAAATTAATTATTTCTTTATTATGTGTATGGTATAATAAACAAGTATTTTGTACTCAAATTATGCTCAATAAAAAAATAAGTTTAAAGTTATCTTTCGTAATACTATCTACACTTAGTAGTTATATTTTAACTACTATCCTAAAGCAGGTTTATATGAGACCTAGACCTGAAAATATATACAATTTAACTGACTATAGTTTTCCTTCAGCACACTCTTCTTTATCAATTGCGATATTTATAAGTGCTTTAATTGTTTTATTACCATATTTTAAAAAGGGAATTACAAGGTATTTTCTTGAATTTTTATGCTTATTTTTTCCGCTAGTTATAGGTTTGAGTAGAATCTTTATGCGTGTTCATTGGGTATCTGATGTTATATTTGGTTGGTTTGTAGGTCTATTGTGTGTTGCTATGTCTTATTATTTAGTTTGTATCTCTTATGGATATAGATGGAATGACAGCAAACAAACACATAATACCAACAAGAACAAAAGATGATTGCTGTGAAAAACCTAGAACAAGTCCCAGGCTAGTTATAAAAGGGGCAATAAAATAAGAAATTGGTCTTGTTGTTCTAAATACTCCAAGCATACTTGTATCATCAGGCGTAACAGTTTTAAAGAAATAAGTTTCAATCATAATTTCGGCTGTTGCTGCTCCAACCCTGGTTAAGAATAGTATTAATGACCAAATCCATACACTATGTGAAGTTATTAAACTCATACATACAGTAGCCAAGCCCATTATTATAAAACCAGCTATCATCATTTCTTTTTCTCCGTATTTTTTATCAGCTAGCTTTCCAAGTGGCCATTCCAAGATAGGGAAAGGTAAAAGCATTATGGTTATAACAATACCAATTTCAAACCAAGATAGTCCTATAACGTTATGCAAATATATAGGGCTATAAACTACCATCCAAGCATAAAATGTTTGTAGTATTATGTTTACAAAAAATAGATTTCTACTATCTTTATTTTTTTCTACATGTTGTAAGGTATGCCAAATTGATATGTGATTGTATTTAGGATCCTTAAATTTAGGAAAGTTTTTATATATAAGATATAAAAGAGGTAGTAATACATATAGGCTTGCTGTATATACACCTCTAAAATCGTCAGCCCCGTCTATTATCATAGTTCCAATTATAGGTGTGATTATCCAAGCTGTATTTAAAGTTGTTAAATATAAACCACGAACCTTACCCTCATTCCCATGCTCTGAATATACTTCAAGGAATACATCTAGTGATATACCAACTAAAGCAATGGTTGCAGTATGTAAAACGAAGAACAGAACAATAAGTACGGTACTACTTGAGTGTATTAAGCCATAAAGGAAAAACATATCTAGAACAACAGTCCATAGTGCCAAAGTGTAATTTCCCATCATTCGAAGTAAATACGGAACAAATAAAAAACCTAGTGCAGTTACAGCGGCACCAATCATATATATAATTCCAACAATATTTGGGGAAGCAAATAAACTTAGAAAACTAGAGTTTGAATAAGTGGGTAATACAAGCGATATTGTATATATAAAGCCTATTATTGCTACTGTATATACTTTATGAGTATTTATTTTCAATATACCAAGAGAAGGGTGGTGCTTCATATGTATTTATTATAGCAATAAAACAGGGTGTTAAGCTATATTTTAATACACAAGCTTTTATTATATACTAAACCGAAAGAAGTACCGGTATAACTATAGGTCTCTTTGCAGTCTTTTGTAATAAGAATTTACTTACATTATCAGTAATATTTGTTTTAACATATTCAACATTTATAGGATTCATACCTTTTGTTGATTCTTCAACTGTATTTTTTATTACTATTCTTGCTTGGTGTAGTAGTTCCTGAGATTCACGAAGATAAACGAAACCTCTAGATATAATATCAGGTGATTTTTTTAATTTTCCTGTTTGATTGTTTATGATAGCAAATACAATAAATATTCCATCTTGAGCGAGCATTTGTCTATCACGTATTACTACATCCTGTATATCTCCAACAGAGAAACCGTCAACCATAACTATTCCTGATGGAGCCTTTTCTTTTAATTTAACTATCTTTTTACCCTCATCTTGAATTTCTACAACAGAACCATTATCAGGAATTATTATACTTTCTTCAGGTAAATTATTTGCTTCACGAGCTATATCCCCATGAACTCTTAGCATATAGTGATAACCGTGAACAGGCATAAAGAATTTTGGATTAATCTTTTTATGAATCCAAGCTGTTTCATCTCTATTAGCATGACCAGATGAGTGAACATCAGCAATACGATAGTGAATTATACTTGCACCTTGTCTTGATAAATTGTCTTTTAGTTTTTGAACAGCACGTTCATTACCTGGAACTATAGAAGATGATAGTAGAATTGTATCTCTTTTTGTTATCTTTACATATTTATGGGTCTTATTTGATATACGCATCATTGCCGCATATTCATCTCCTTGAGCACCAGTTGCTAATACAACTATTCTTTCTGGTGGGTAGCTATCCATTTCTTCAACTGAAATAATTGTATCTTTTTTTGGTTTTAAAAGACCAAGATGACGACAAATTTCTATATTTGTCTTCATACTTCTTCCTTCCACAACAACTTTCTTTCCGTATTTTTCAGAATAATCAATAATTTTTAACATTCTTTCAAGTAGGGAAGCAAAAGTAGCAATTATTAGTCTACCTTTTGTGTTTTTTATTATTTCCTCAATGTTTTTATGAACTACTTTTTCTGGTATAGAGAATCCTGGGTTTTCTACATTTGTAGAATCAGCCATTAGTAATAATACATTTCTATTTTTGAATGCTCTTTCATATTCTTTCTCTTCTTCTTCAGTTGGTATTCCATCAACATGATCTAGTTTTAGATCTCCAGTGTGAACAATAGATCCATGTGGTGTCTCTATAATAATACCCATTGCATCAGGTATTGTGTGTGTAACTGCAAAGAATTTTATCTTTAGTGCACCGAGAGTTATTGTTTCATCTTTTTCAACAATTTTTATATCAAGAGGTGGAACATGTGCAAATTCTTCTTGTCTCTTTTTTACCATTACTGAGGTAAGCATACGAGTATAAAGTGGGGGATTACCAATTCTTGGCATAACATAAGGAATTCCTCCTATGTGATCAAGGTGACCGTGAGTTATGATAACAGCTCTTATTTTATCTTTTCTTTCTTCTACATATCGTGTATTTGGAAGTATGTAGTCAATTCCTGGTGTATTTTCATCTTTAAATTGGAAACCTATATCAATCAATACAATATCATCACCATATTCAACCATGGTCATGTTTTTTCCAATCTCTTCTACACCCCCAAGTGGAACAATACGAATATTTCCTTTTGCTAGAGGTGGTATTGTATCTTCTGGTTTTTTATTTACCCCTTCTTCTTTTTTTAAAGGATGAACTTCTCTCGGCATTTTATCTTTCATTCTTCCAAGAGTTCTATGATTACCAGCACTTCTTCTGTGTCCAGTATGAGATCCTGTAGAGTGACTTCCGTGGCCATTTCTCATTCCTGATCTATGTTGTCCGTGATGTTTATTGATACTTGTTGGAGTATTCGCTGCAGGCTTATTTGTATTTTCATTTATTTGGTTTGTATTTTCTGTCATATTATTTTGTTTATCTATTTTATTTTCCATATTATTTATTTTTCATTTATTTAATTTATTTAATTTATTTAATTTTGTTTTACGAATATTTTCCATACTTTTTCTGTTTGTATATACCATTTTTCGATATTATAAAATCTATCTGAAATTGTGGTTATGTCTTTTAAATTAATTCCTTGTATTTTGTCAGGAACAACATACATAAATTCTGGTGAGTATATAAAGACTGCAGGTATGTCCCTTTGAATTACTTCATTAAATTGTGAGTATATTTTATTTTTTTCTTTTTCATCAAAACTTGTTCTCGCATCTTCTAATAGTTTATCTACTTTACTATTTACATAATTTGCAATATTTAGACCAGATGAACCTCTTTGTGAAGAATGCCAAAATGCGTACAGATCCAAATCTTTTCCAATAAATTCACCAAAAAGTAATGAATCATATTTTCTTGTTGAAATTACATTTTGATATAGATCACCGTATTCAAATATTTTTACATTTACTTTAGCACCAAGTTCTTCCCATTGAGATTTTATTATTTCTGCAGTTTCTTTTAAATCAGGTGTATCTGCTGTTGAAATAGAAAATTCAAGTGTAACTGTGGTTTTACCATTCTTTTTTTCAAGAATTCCATCTTTATTTAAAGTCCAACCGGCTTTTGCAAGTATATCTTTTGCTTTATCTATACTTGGTCCAGTATCAGTAGATGTGCTTTTTGTATATGAATCTTGAGGTAATGGACTATCAATTTCTATACCATATCCATACAAAACTCTTTTTATAATGTATTGTCTATTAATTGCTAGATTTAATGCTTGTCTAACTTCAGGATAAGTAAATACTTGAGATTGATTTTGATTAAAAAATACTCCAAATATTCTTGGTAGAGGGAAGTGTAATATCTTTGCTTCGGGCACTCCTGCTCTTATTGCATTTGCTTGTTTTGGAGAAATACCAGCAACACTTTCTATTACTCCATTTTTATATGAATTTAATGCTTCATTTTCATTTGAAAAGAAGAAAATTGAAAGTTTTGAAATATATGGTTCACTACCATGGTATCTTTGCCAAGCTTGAAGTTCATAAGAAGTTGGAATTCCATCTTTATTTTTTATAATATTAGAAACTTTATATGGTCCTGATCCTATTGGCTCAAGATTTTTTTGACTAAATACGAATTGATTTGAATCTATATTTGACCAAATATGCTCAGGTAGTATTCCTATTGTGGTATTTGTTATAAAGGGTGTATAAACTTGTTTTAAAGAAAATTCTATTTCATATTCATTAACTACTTTTATATTTATATTTGCCCATTCAGCTTTCTTTGGACTTTTTATATTAGCATCTTGTATTTTTTTTATTGTAAACTCAACATCCTTAGCAGTTAAAGGTATTCCATCATGGAATCTAACATTTCTCTTTAATTTGAAATTATATACTAGACCATCATCAGATACTTTGTATGATTCAGCTATATCAGGAACTAGATTTCCATTTTCATATTTCATTAAACCAGAATATACAAGTGTATCTAGATCTCTGTCTACATCAGTAAAAGCAAGAACTGGGTTTATAGAATGTGGTAAACCTATTATTCCTTCTTTAATTTCTCCACCATGACTTGGTATTGCTACCAAGAACATGTTGTTTACATATGAAGCAAGTGCTATTGCGGACATAGTAAGAACTATTGCAAAAAAACCGAATATTGTTCTTTCAGTTGTGCCAAGTTTATGAATAATTGAAAGTAGTTTTTCACTACCTCTTATTCTAAATTCTCTATCATTATTAGGAGTATTAGTGTTTTCCACGGTATTAAGCACTCAACTTAAATAAAAAACTAGTTTTAAATAAGTGATATAAGTGAAGATATTACAAATATTATTGCAATTACTATAGTTAAAATGAAGAGAGTTTTTTCAAAACCTCGACGAGTATGGTAAGCAGAGCTAAAGTTATCACTTCCTCCAAAAGCTCCTCCTATCTGAGAGCCTGTTCTTTGTAATAGAACAGCCGCTAGAAGTATTACCGAGATAATAATCTGCACATAAGGCAGAATTGATTGAATAGTCTTCATTGGGGATTAATATAGCATAGCCTTTTTGCTGTTGCAAGTTGTCTATATAAGACACTTATATATAATACGAGTATATTATTAACAATAAAACTATTTCTAAACTCTAAAAAATATGAAGAAAAAGATACAAAAGGTGGTAAGTAAGAAAAAGATAAAAAAATCAAATAAAAAAGTAGAAATAAAAAAAGAAATAGAAGTAAATGAAGCACCAGTTCTAGAAGTTTCTGAAGTTCAAACAGTGAATAATGATTACCCAATCCAGCCACTACAAGATCGTATACTTATAAAAGAGGATAATGATAGTAAAGAAAAAACCACATCTTCCGGAATAATAATTCCAGTAACTGTAGAACAAGATAAAAATGGTAAAAGAGGTATTGTAATTGCAATTGGTAAAGGTAGATATGAAGAGGGGAAGTTAATACCAGTATCAGTAAAAGTGAATGATAAAGTTTTATTTCAATGGGGAGATAAAGTAAGTGTAGATGGAAATGAATACTATATTGTTAGAGAAAGCGAAATTTTGGCTATTTTAAAATAATATTTTAAAAATTATTAAATAATAAAATAACAATAAGATGGCAAAGAAAATACTATATAATGAAGAAGCTAGAAAAGCGCTTAAAAGAGGAATTGATACAGTAGCTGATGTTGTAAAAATTACTATTGGTCCGAGAGGTAGAAATGTTATTTTAGATAAGGGTTATGGAAGTCCTACGATTACAAATGATGGAGTTTCTATTGCTAAAGAAATAACTTTGAAAGATAAGTTTGAAAACATGGGTGCTGAGATAATAAAAGAGGTTGCAGAAAAGACCAATAATATTGCTGGTGACGGTACAACAACAGCAACTATATTAACCCAAGCAATCATAAATGAAGGGATGAAACAAACTATTATGGGTGTTAATGCTATGGGTTTGAAAGTTGGAATTGAAATGGCATCAAAAGACATAGTAAGTTGTCTAAAGTCTATTGCAAAACCAATAAAAACTGATGAAGAGATAAGACAAGTTGCAACAATATCTGCAGAATCTGTAGAACTAGGTAGTATTATTGCTGATACCATAAAAAAAGTTGGAAAAGATGGTGTAGTAACAGTAGAAGAATCTCAATCTACTTCACTTGAATCAGAAATTGTAGAGGGTATGGAAATAGATAAAGGATATATTTCAGCATATATGATAACTAATGCTGATAGACTAGAAGCAGAAATGAATGATGCATATATTCTTTTAACTGATAAAAAGATTTCTTCAATAAAAGAGATATTGCCAATACTTGAACAAATTGCTCAAACTGGAAAAAAAGAATTAGTAATAATTGCTGAAGATGTTGATGGTGAAGCTCTTACAACACTCGTTGTCAATAAACTCAGAGGCGCATTTAGTGTCTTGGCAATAAAAGCTCCAGGATATGGGGATAAGAAAAAAGAAATTTTATCAGATATAGCAGTTACAATTGGTGGTACAGTTATTTCAGAAGAAACTGGAGTGAAGCTTGATGCAATAGATATATCTATGCTTGGTAAGGCTAGAAAGGTAATATCAAAAAAGGATAGTACTATCATAGTAGGAGGAAAGGGTAAAAAAACAGAAATTGATGAAAGAATAAATCAAATAAAAAAACAAAAAGATAATAGTGATTCAAAATACGAAAAAGAAAAATTTGATGAAAGAATAGCAAAACTTTCAGGTGGGGTTGCTGTTATTAGAGTGGGAGCTGCAACAGAAACAGAAATGAAGTATTTGAAATTAAAGATAGAGGATGCAGTAAATGCAACAAAAGCTGCTATTGAAGAAGGAATTGTTCCTGGAGGTGGAGTGGCTTTGATACGTTCTTCTGTTGAAGTTTCAAAGATTTTTGCACAGAGAAAAAATCTAACAAAAGAAAATGAACTAGGATATAATATTGTTCTTAAGGCTCTAGAAGCACCTTTGAAACAAATTGTAAAAAATGTAGGGAAAGAAGATGGTTCAGTTATAGTTGATAAAATAAAAAATGGTAAAGCCAACTGCGGTTATGATGCTCAAAATGATGAAATGGTAAATGATATGTTCGAAATCGGTATTACTGATCCTGTAAAAGTCACAAGATTAGGTGTGGAAAATTCTTGTTCAGCAGCAAGTATACTATTAACAACAGAAGTAGCTGTGGCTGATGAACCTAAGGATAATGAAAGTACTGAACAAAGCTCACGTTCAGAAATGGGATACTAGTAAAAATAGATTCTGTCAAAATAAGGCTAAAAATTATACATACCATATTTAATTGATTTTATGATAAAATAAGCATATTATATCTTTATAAAAGGGTATTTACCCTTATATATATAAACATGAAAAAAATAATAACAATATTAGTGCTTCTTATATTAGTTGGTGGTATAGCTTGGATGTGGAAAAGTGATAATAAAAAAACTGATCTTCCACCAGGAGATACTAGCCCAACAGTTTCTGCTCCAGTGGTAGAAAATACAAAGGTTAACGATAAGCTTTCAGAATATAAAAATGAAGAGCTAGGTTTCGCTGTAAAGTATCCATCAGTTTGGACTATAAAGGATCAAGACGGTGTAGTAACATTTTCTATACCTTTACCAAAGTCTGATACAAGTACTGTAAGCAAGTTAGAATCAAAGATATCATTTGCTCCAGGTAAATGTGCTTTCCCTCCAGTTACAACAATAAAGGATAGAGGAACATTAAAGACAGATGTAGTTACATTTAATTACATTTCAATGGCAAATTCAGTACAAGGAAAATCATACTTCGATAAAATGTATTCACTACAGAAGGATAGTGTATGTTATTTCTTCAGCCTTTCAACAGTTACTGACAGTCCAGCAGGAAAGGGTCTAAAAGGTTCAGAACTTACAAAGATGAATAATAACAATAAAGCAGTTATCGATAGTACAAATGAAGCTTTCAGCGCTATGGTTAAATCATTCTCTTACGTAGTTAGCAAAGAAGGACAAGATGAAGCTACTGTAAGACCAGGTACACCAGTAAAAAAATAATAATATGAAGAAAACCTTAATAATTATACTTGCAGTTATAGTACTAATTGGTCTATATGTTGGTACTACATATAACAGCATTGTAAGACTATCAGTTAATGCTGATGCACAATGGAAACAAGTTGAAACTGATTATCAAAGACGTTTTGATCTTGTACCAAACCTTGTTGGTGCTGTAAAAGGAATAATGAAACAAGAGCAAACAGTATTTAGTGCTATTGCTGATGCAAGAACAAAATATTCAGGTGCTAGTTCAGTAGATGAAAAAGCAAAAGCTGCAGGACAACTTGAAAATGCACTGGGAAGACTACTAGTTATTACAGAAAATTATCCAGAATTAAAATCTTCGGATACAGTAAAATCATTAATGGTTCAACTTGAAGGTACAGAAAATAGAATAAGCGTACAAAGAATGAGATTTAATGAAGAAGTTAAGACATATAATCTAAAAGTTAAGACTCTACCTAGTTCTATAGTTGCAAAAGTATTTGGTTTTGAAGAAAGATCATACTTTAATTCTGATAAGGAAGCAGAAAAAGCCCCAGTAGTAAGTATATAAAATATGAAAAAGAGAAGTGCCACTTTTATTTCTAGTCAAACACTAAGAAAGAGTGGTATTTTTCTTTTATATATTTTATCTATTATATTTTTAATTATTTTTAAAGATGTAAAAGCATATTCTAGTCCAGGGGAATACACTGGTTTCGTAAATGATTTTGCAGGGGTTATAGATCAAAATACAAAAGCAAATATTGAAAATATGCTTGTTAATTATGAAAAGCAAACTGGAAATGAAATAGCGGTTGTCACAATAAATTCTCTAGGTAATGATACGGTTGAAAATTATGCAGTAAAGTTATTTGAAGATTGGGGTATAGGTAAAAAGAAAGAGGATAATGGAATACTACTTTTGGTAAGTATAAATGATAGAAAAGTAAGAATAGAGGTGGGTTACGGTCTTGAATCTAAAGTAACTGATTTGAGTGCTAATGATATTATTCAAAATGAAATAGTGCCAAAATTTAAACAAGGTAAGTATAGCGAAGGGATATATAATGGAGTCGATTCAATAATAAAAACAATAGGAGGAGAGAGAGTGGCAAGTTCAAGTAAAATAAATAAAAATAGTTTTAGTTTAAATGATTGGTTTGGTTTCTTATTTTTTATACCTTTATGGTTAGCAAGTATACTAGGTAGATCAAAGTCTTGGTGGTTAGGAGGTATATTTGGTGGAATAATAGGTTTTGTAATAGGAAATATAAATTCAAATGAAGTAATAATAGTTGCCCTTTATACAATTGTATTTATTCTTATAGGATTACTATTTGATTATATTGTTTCAAAGAAATATGCAAATAGTATAAAAAATAATACTAGACCACATTGGTTTATAGGTGGTGGAGGATTTGGAGGAGGTAGTTCAGGTGGAGGATTTGGTGGTTTTGGTGGAGGAAGCTCAGGAGGGGGAGGTAGTAGTGGATCTTGGTAAATATTGTGTAAAAGTTATATAGATTTTATTGCTATAATATATAGCATGAATCAAGACATTCATCTTTTGCTACATAATGCTGGTTTTATTACATCTAGCATTGTTGGTATAGCAATGGCACTTTATTGTTTTTTAAATAATCCAAATCGTACAGCAAATGTAACACTTGCTTTGACAATGTTAGCAATTACTACATTTTGTATATCGCACTTATTTGGGGTAAATGCTACTGATGGTATTCAATCAAGAAATATACTTATGTTTAATATAAGTATTATTTATACTTCTATATTTAATCTCCATTGTGTTCTCGCTCTTCTAGGTAAAGATAAACAGAAGAAATCTTTTTTATTTGTAATGTATATTGTTGCATTTGCCCTTACAATATTTTATTTAGTGTGGCCTGATTTCTTTTTACATACTTCAATCCCAAAGATGTATTTCCCAAATTATTATGTTGCTGGGGAATATCACTGGATAATGAGAGCTATATTCAATGTTCTTATACCAATATATTTCCTTTCAGAACTTGTAAGTTCATATAGTGAAGCAAAAGATGAAATAGAGAAAAACCGTATTTGGTATTTCTTTTTCGCTGCAACACTAGGTTATGTATTTGGTTCAATACCAATTTTACTTGTATTTGATATACCAATAGATCCAGCTTGGGGAAGTTTATTTATATTATTTTTGGCTATACCTTATGTTTATGCAACTATACAGTATGAATTAATGGATATTAAGATTGTTGCAAAAAAAGCCTTTTATTATTCTATATCAATCGT
Organism: uncultured Candidatus Saccharibacteria bacterium; assembly: GCA_964522965.1. GTDB lineage: Bacteria > Patescibacteriota > Minisyncoccia > Phycocordibacterales > PALSA-1337 > CAIOGI01. The sequence continues at coordinate 10,444 of CAZFXF010000004.1, read as the reverse complement.
TTCAGTCGGAGGACTTATAGTATTTTTTGATTATTTTAGTGATTGGCTTAGAAGTGAATATAGTTTTATACCATTTTGGTTGAGTCCATTGGTTTCTTCTGTGCTTATAGTTTTTTTAACAGTTATTGTTTGGTCACAGTTGAGGCAAAGTGATATTTTGAAATCCGAATTTATTCATATAGCAATGCACAAGTTTCGCACACCACTTACACGTATAAAATGGGCTTCAGATGAAATGCAAAAAGAAAATTTATCTGAAACGGTACGTTCACAGCTTGAACATATTGTAAGTGCAAATGCAAAGTTGGTTGAATTAACAAATATACTTGTAAATGTAGATAAAACAGAAGTTACAGATAACTATAATCTTGAAGATAAAGATGTTTCAAAGCTAGTTTTGGATGTATGTGAAAGTCTACACAATCATTCAAAATATAAGAATATAAAAATAGTGAAAGAGATTCAAGATAACATTATATCTAGTGTAAATGAAGATCGAATAAAGTTCGTTATCCAAGTATTTATTGAAAACGCTATTAACTATAGTCCAGTTGGAGGAACAGTCTTTGTTAATTTGAAAAAGAATGATGGGGAACTGATGTTTAGTGTAAAAGATAATGGAATCGGTGTAAGTAGAGAAGAAAATAAATTATTATTTTCAAAATTCTATAGAGGTGCAGGCGCGCAAAGTAAAGATACTGAAGGTATGGGTATAGGATTATTTTTAAGTAAAAAAATAATAGAAACACATGATGGAAAGATATGGATGGAATCAGATGGGCTTGGTAAAGGAAGTACGTTTTATTTTAGTCTACAAGTAAAAAATAAATAAATTATTTATAAATAGTAAAACTTTTATTCTTTACTATATTTAACATTTTATTTATATCATCTTCACCACTCAAACTAACTGAAGACTTTATAACTGTAGTTGGTAAAAGTTCAAATTCAGTTCTATCTTTATAGAGATTTATTTCAATAGCTAGACCATGTTGAGTATTATAAGAAAAATCTTGATCAAATATAAAGTTTCCTAAAGAATAAAATATAGCCTTTTCCTTATATATTTCTACTGGTTGAACTACATGTGGGTGTGATCCTATTACAATATCAGCGCCAGAATCAATAAAACTATGAGCTAATAGAGTCTGTCTATTAGAATGAATAGTCATGTACTCATCACCCCAATGTGCAAATACTATTATATAGTCACAACTTGGTCTCAATCTTATTATTTCATTAATCACAGGACTTTCATCAAAAGTATAAAGATCATGATAACCAATAAAACAAATATTTTTATCATTTTGTTTAACTATAGTAGATATATCAGTATCATTTCTTGAAGAACCAAAATATTGAAGTTGAGCTTCAGTTAAATTATTTTTTGTTTGTTCATAACCATCACTATAGAAATCTCCAGAATGATTATTAGCCAAACTAAAAGTAGTAAAACCAATATCCTTTAATTCTTTTGCATAGCTTGGATTAAATGTAAAACGTAAAATATTATGATTATATTCAGATATAGATTTATTATTTGTTATCGTACCTTCTAGATTACCAATAACTAGATCTTTATCTTTAAAAATACCCTTTATATCTTTAAAAAGGGAAGATAAACCTTGTTCACGAGCTTTTTTGGCAACATTACGATCAAGCATAATATCACCTACGAATAATAGTTTTATAGGTTTTTCTTTATCTTGTTCAATAACACTAGCAAGTTGATTTTGCTTATAAATATATTTATATTCAATACTTGAATTATTGAAATAACTATAGGTATAAGATATAGATAGAACTAGAGTTGAAAATATTATTATGTATCTATGAGTAATATTCATTGAATTATTTTATCACTTTTCTTTTATAACATAATAAGGTAGTGTGTGTATAGGAGAACGTGTATATATGAGAAAATCTAGAAAATTGTCGGCAAGTTTGCGAAAAATAAGAACAAAAAGAATCAGGAGACTCAAGATACGTTTAGCTATCATTGAAGCCAGTATCGCACAGGATTTTATAACAATGTCCAATATCAGAACTGAAATTCTTAGACTAGAGGGCAAAGAAGATTAAATTTTACTCGCTGTGGGCTTTGACCCGCAGCTTGTTTTTTATAAGTTAAAGTTCATAATGTAAGTATAAATAAAATATGAAAAAAATAACACCTTTTCTTTGGTACGATAAAAATTTGAAAGAGATTTTAGAATTTTATAAATCAGTATTTCCAGATATAAAAATAACAACTAATGGTTCATTGTCAGATACACCCTCTGGTGATGTAGAGATGGCAAGTATGGAAATATTTGGTCAAGAACTAAGTCTAATGACAGCAGGACCAATGTATAAATTTAATGAAGCAATTTCTTTTGTAATAAATTGTAAAGATCAAAAAGAGGTGGATTATTATTGGGATAAATTGACTTCACAAGGCGGAAGTGAAGGGCAGTGCGGTTGGTGTAAAGATAAATATGGTCTGTCTTGGCAAGTAGTTCCTGAAGCTTTAGGAGAATTTATGTCAAAAGCAGATGATGAAGGAAGGGCTCGAATTACTCAAGCTTTTCTTAAAATGGAGAAGTTTGATATAGAAAAGCTGGAACAGGCTTTTTTAGGAAAATAATTTATTAAAAAGGAGAGGTGCCAGAGCGGTTGAATGGGCAACCCTGGAAAGGTTGTATATCAGAAATGGTATCAAGAGTTCGAATCTCTTCCTCTCCGCAATGACTGATGAGAACTGGTTAATCCAGTTCGAATCAGTCGTCATTGCGTGGGAGAAAGCGATGAGAAGGCCGGAGGCTACGAAGGTAGCCGAGGCGGGGTAGCAGGCGAGCACACCAGTGCGAGACCTGTGACCGAATCTCTTCCTCTCCGCAAAGATAACTGAACCGAGCATTGCTCGGTGAAGTTAGCTTCGAGAGATGGATGAGGTGAGAAAGCCGGACTGAGCGAAGGCGAAGGAGGCGGGGTGGCAAGCGCTTTCAGCAGGAAGTGACTTGTAACCGAATCTCTTCCTTTCCGCAGTGATAATTTAATATTTGACTCACTTACTTACCTTAAAATAGCAGATAGAACTTTATCTTTTTGATAAAATATAATTATGGAAGAAAATAATAATCTTAATGAAATTGTAAAAAATATTCCAATCATGAAAGAATTAGAAGTAAATTCTATGAATTATGCTAAAAGTAAATTTCCTAGAAGTGCTAAAGCTCTAGCTGTTTATTCCATAAGATTAAACTATCTTAATAACTCTATTAATATATGCACAAAAACCGGTGATTACTATTCTCTCTTCGTGCTCTCTAGATCTTTACTAGAACATTATTTTAGACATCTTTACATCTATTCTAGAGCCTTAAGAGAAAATAATGATGAAGTTGGGGATGAATATTATGGAAAATTAAATGGATACGAAGACTTGTCTTTTTTAAAAAATAGCCTTTCATTAAATACAAAACTAACTGGAGAAAAATCTGTCTGGAATTTGGGTGGTGATGAAAATAAAGGCTTAAATAATATAAATCGAAATTTTGAAATTAAAAATATTCTATCGTACTTAAATGAAAGTATGAAAGGTGATAATGAAATACAAACAATATCTAAGGATTTTTTTAATAGATATTCTCAGCACTATTCAAAATTATCATCATTTGTTCATGGAGGTCCTTACGCTGAAAAACACATGGAGTTATATTCAAAAGATAGAGCAGGTAAAGAAAATGATATTAAGTATTTTTGTGATGAAGCAAATTTGTTAACAAACCAAGCAAGAACAAGTACTACATTGTTTATAGATATTACAACAGAAGAAGAAGTTATTGTTAAAGGAGCTAATAATATATAAGACCTGATTTTTTTCTGTAACTAATTCAACTATCTTAGATTTACTAGAGATTTTTACTATTGATAAATGTGGTTTTATTCAATATTTACTTCGTGTAGTTTTGTGCACTGATTTTTTATTATTTTAGATATTATAATAGACAGTATGCTAAAATAAATAAAACAATGCATAAAAATATTAATAATGAAGCTCTAGAAGGTACAAATAGAATTGAAGCATTTAGTGATGGGGTAATTGCTATTATAATTACTATTTTGATTTTAGAAATTCATGTACCTGAAATACATGATTTTACAAATACAGGAGTATTACATGCAATTATTCCCATAGTTCCAAAACTAATTGTATTTTTATTGAGCTTTATAACAGTAGCGATATTTTGGGTAAATCATCATCATTTTTTTTCATCCAATTTCGAAATCAAATGGTGCTCTACTATGGTATAATAATCATTTATTATTTTGGTTAGCTGTTATTCCATTTGCAACTGCATTTTTAGGTGATTATCCTACACTGGCACCTGTGGTAGCACTTTATGGTTTTGTATTATTTATGTCCGCATTGGCATTTACACTAATGATTAAATTTGTATTTTTTAAAAGTATATTATTAAATCAAAGTGTAAGTATGGAGACTAGACATATACAATATAAGAGATCATTATTTGGTGTCGGTTTTTATTTCAGCTCTATATTTCTTGCTTTTATTCACCCATATATTTCACTCGCTATATTTATAATTGTTCCAGCATTTTATTTCTTTCCAAA
>CAZFXF010000004.1:1931-5727 GCA_964522965.1 uncultured Candidatus Saccharibacteria bacterium | reverse complement strand
TAGGTTTACTTATATGGGGGTTGCTAGCAGTGGGTTTAATAGATAATATACTTGGACCTATGCTTATGAATAAGGGTATAGATATTCACCCATTACTTATACTATTGTCTGTGATCGGAGGAATTATATTCTTTGGTGCAATTGGTTTTATACTTGGTCCGCTTGTATTTGCACTATTTTTCGCTTTATTAGATATATACAGAACTTCAAAACTTTAATTTTATGGCACTTATAGATGAATTAAAAATCCACATAAAAGCTGGAGATGGTGGTGATGGCGTAGTTAGATGGTTACACGAAAAAGCTAGAGAATTTGCAGGTCCTTCTGGAGGTAATGGGGGCCACGGTGGAGACGTATACGTAAGAGCAATTCGCGATCTTGGTATATTAAATAGATATAGAAATACAAAAGAATTCGTCGCTGAAAAAGGAGAAGATGGTTTTAGAGATAGTATGCACGGTAAACAAGGTAAAGATTTAATCATCGATCTACCAATAGGTTCTGTATTAACTGATATGAGAACTGAAAGAAAGATTCAGTTACTAGAAGAAGGGAAGTTAGTAAAGATATTAAATGGAGGCGGTGGGGGATTGGGTAATGAACATTTCAAAGCTTCAACGAACACTACACCTATGGAATCTACTCCAGGAAAACAAGGAGAGGAAGCCGATTTCTTAATTGAACTTGAATTGGTTGCTGATGCAGGACTTATAGGTTTACCAAATGCAGGCAAATCTTCACTTTTAAATGCAATTACTAATGCAAATGCAAAAGTAGGAAACTATGCTTTCACTACACTAGAACCAAACCTAGGTGCTCTTCCAGGAGGTTTCGTTATAGCTGACATTCCAGGACTTATAGAAGGTGCTTCAGAAGGAAGAGGTTTAGGTCATAAATTCTTAAGACATGTTAAAAGAACAAAAAGACTTTTCCATTTAGTTTCTCTTGAAAATGAAGATATTGTTTCAGTATACAAAACAATAAGAAAAGAACTCGAAACATATGGAGAAGAATTGGATCAAAAAGAAGAGACAATAATACTTACAAAAACTGATGCAGTCGATGAAAAAACTATAGAAAAAGCAAAAAAGGCTTTAAGTAAATACAATAAAGATATTTTGACAATCACAATTTTGAGTGATGATAGTATAAAGAAGCTATCTTTTGATATTGTAGAGAGGTTGAGGAAGTAGAATAAATAAAGTAGACTAATGGAATGAAACAGTATATTCCAACAATCGGGCTAGAAATCCATGCAGAATTGAAAACAGATTCAAAGATGTTTTGTAGTTGCAAGAATGATCCTGATGAGGAAAAACCTAATAAAAATATTTGCCCAGTTTGTATGGGCCACCCTGGAACACTTCCTGTTCTAAATAAACAAGCGATAAAGCACGTTATAAAGCTTGGCTACTCAGTAGGAGGAAGCATAGCTGATTTTACAGAATGGGATAGAAAGAATTATTTTTATCCAGATATACCAAAGGGTTATCAGATAAGTCAGTATAAGTACCCCCTTGTTTCTGGTGGTAGTATAGCTGGTGTTGATATAACTAGAATACACTTGGAAGAAGACACTGCTCAATCTACACATGATTTACATGAAAAGAGTTTGGTAAATTTTAATCGTGCTGGAGTTCCGCTTATGGAATTGGTTACAGAACCAGTTATTCATGATGCAAATACAGCAGTAAAGTTTGCAAAGGATTTACAACTTCTAATAAGATACCTTGGAGTAGGAGATGCAAATATGGAAAAAGGGGAGATGAGAGTAGAAGCTAATATATCTATTGCTACAGAAGAGGATACAAAGAATAAACGTTTCGGTACAAAAACAGAAGTAAAGAATCTTAACTCTTTTAAGGTTGTTGAGAAGGCAATACTTTATGAAATTGAAAGACAGACAAATCTATTAAATAAGGGTGAAAAGGTAGTTCAAGAAACAAGGGGGTTTGATGAGAATACAGGAAAAACATATTCTCAAAGAGTAAAAGAAAGTTCTCATGACTATAGATATTTTCCAGATCCTGATATACCAAAGATGTTGGTATCAAGTATAAAAGAATTTTCACAAGATGAAATTAAAAAAGATTTACCGGAGCTTCCATGGGAGAAGAGGATAAGGTTACAAAATGAATACTCAATGGGTGATATGGAAGTTGCTATACTTGTAGACTCACCTGAAATAGGAAAATATTTTGAGACAGTTATAAAAGGGAAGGAGCAGGATAAAAAGTTTGCTAAGCTAGCTTTAAACTATATCCTTTCTGACTATATCGGAATAATTAAAAAAGAAAGTACTGAACCAAGTTCAAAGATAAATACAATTCCTGAATCATCTTTTTCAAAATTAATTTCAATGATTATTTCAAATACAATATCATCAAGAGGCGCTAAAGATATTTTAAGTATCATGTATACCCAAGGTGGGGAACCAGAGAACATAGCAAATGAAAAAGGTTTGATACAAAAAAATGATGAAGGAGAAATAAAAAAAGTGGTAGCAGAAATAATTGATAATAATAAAAATGTAGTTGAAGATTATAGAAAGGGGAAAATGGCAGCACTTCAATTTTTAATCGGACAAGGAATGAAAGCAACAAAGGGTGGAGCTAACCCCGAAATATTAAAGAAAATTATTCTAGAAATACTCGGTTAAAATAATTAATATTTTAAAATAAACACCAAATAAAGGTGTTTATTTTTTACAAACTTTCAGCACAAAAGGGTATAGATAAGTAAATAAAATGACCACATATTTTAGTGGTCTTTTTATAAGGGTAAAGCTTAAGAACAAAACTTATTCGTATATTTCTTCATCACCTAAAGACTTAACAATAAGCTTCCTAACCTCACCTTTGGTAGGTTTCTTTTTACCCTTACTCTGCTCAATACTTATGAGGATGTTTTCTATATCCTCAATCTTATAGACTCTATAATTGCTTATAGGATGTCTACTAGCTTCAAATTTACCTGAGTTATCCCAATTACGAAGTGTAAGTGGAGAAACACCCAATATTTTAGCCGCTTGCTTAATTGTTATATATTTATATTCCATATTGATAAACATTAATAAACCTATATAAATATTATAACAATTTATATCAATTTGTGTTAAAGAGTTATACACATTATTAATGTTTATATAGTTCAGTATTTAAAATTACTTTTTGCTGTTTTTTTGAAATTACTTTGATTATTTGTTTTTTTAATTTTATATAAAAGCCGTATTTTATTCATACATATATATAGTATGTTTCATGATCAAAAAATATGGCTAATAATCGTAGGCACGAACTATTTAACAGTGTGTTGTTGAGTGTAATCACAGATAAAATCTTTTTAAAATTCTAATTTAAATTTTGTTTACTTATCCACATAAAATTAATTTTTTTAATCCGAGATGAGATATAATTAGTATAAATAAAAATATGAAAGATAGTCTTATTTTAGAACATAAAAAATACATCTCGGCTAAACAAGCTTCTGTTCTTGTTGGTTATACTAGTGACTATGTTGGACAGCTTTGTCGTGAGTCAAAAATTGAAAGTAAAATGGTTGGTAGAACATGGTTTGTTTCTGAAGAATCAATTTTGAATCATAAGATTTCAAATTTAAAAAAGACTATTGACCCAAAGTTTCAAGAAATTTTAAGTATCAATAAAACTCCTGATATTAAGAACAGCATTACTGAAGAGAACTTAGTTAGTGAAAATAAAGTTGAAGAAAAAACTAATGCTGACGTTATTGAAAAGAAAATTGTTGAATTGAAAAAAGTTAGAAATGTTTCTAGAG
>CAZFXF010000004.1:0-1831 GCA_964522965.1 uncultured Candidatus Saccharibacteria bacterium | reverse complement strand
CCCGATAGTAGTGGAACCTCGGGAGTCATAACCCCGGTGTTTAAGAAAGTAAATAAAGATAACTATGTATATGTTTTGGTTCCAGAGGTTAAGAAAAAGCAGTAGATAGAGTTCAAAGTAGTAGAGTAAATAAAAAGAGTATATGAAAATAAATTTTAAATTAAATAAAAATATAGTAAATATAAAAGCGGTTATTGCTATTTATATTTTTATATCTCTATTGTCTACACCTATATATATAGTATATGCACAGGTAATGACAAGTACTACATATAAGCTACAGAGTGATAGTGTTAACTTTGGTGGTGCTAGGTCAAATTCTACTTCATATAAAACTGAGGACACTGTAGGAGAAGTATCTACAGGAAATATTACTGGTACATCATATAATGCAAGTATAGGTTATCAGCAAGCAGATATAAGTACTTCAGGTGGAAGTAATAATGGTGGAGGAAATAGTGGAGGAAATAATGAAGGTAGCGGTACTAGTGGTGGAAGTGGTTATGAGGTAATAAATGTCTCAGACTTTGTAGCGATACCAAATAAGAAAGATATTTTATTAAAATGGACTAATCCAGAAAATTCAAACATAGTATCTGTTAAAATAATTCGTTCTGATAAGTTCTATCCTATTAATATGAATGATGGAGAGACTATATATGAAGGAAGTGAAAATACTGTAATTGATCATGATGTGGTTCAAGGAGTTAAATATTATTATGCTTTATTTACAAAAAATACTACAGGTCAATATTCAACAGGTGTACTTGCAAGTGCAATAATAAAAAGAGTTGGAGACAATGTTTACACTCCTGTTATAACAAAACCATTTGAAGATATAAAAATGGCTCCAAATATAAGTAGTCAATTTAAAGATTTAACTTTAGCTGATTTTGATTTTATTCAGGATGGTAAAATAATAAATCATTCAGAAAACATAGTTCCGATAGATGGAAAGAAAAATTTAACTGTAAGACTAAAGTATACAAAAGTTCCAGAAATACTTAAGACGATAGCTATAACATTAGCTAATCCAAGTGATCAAAGTGAAGTATTTACATTCTTATTAAGAGTAAATAAAACAAAGACATATTATGAAGCAAGCATAGCTCCACTTAAGAGAAGTGGTGATTATAAATTAAATCTTGTTATTTTGGATTTTCGAAATCAAGGCTTAAAGAAACTGGAGGGTAATTTAAAGGCTGTAGCTTTTGAAAGTCTATTACCAATAATTTCTGCGGGTAATAAAAATAAAGGTCTATTTTATTGGATAATACTTGTATTAATTTTACTAATAATTGTTACTTATACAGTAGTAAGTTCAATTAAAAGAAAAGAGAAAAAATATGGAACTATTTAATACTTACAAAAAAATAGTTTATATTTCACTACTAAGTATAGTAATAGTATTTTCTTTTAATTATTCTATTAATACTGCAAAAGCTGCATTTAATAAACAAATAAACTATCAAGGTAAGTTGTTTAATAGTTCAAATTCTGCTGTAACAGATGGAAATTACAATATAAGATATAATCTATACACTTCATCAAGTGGAGGAAGTCCAATTTGGACTGAAACGCTTTGTTATTCAGCAGATGGTGGTGCTACTTGTTCAGGATCTGGTACCGATAGTCGTGTCGCAGTTACAAGTGGTTTATTTAGTACATTACTAGGAAATGTAAGTTCACTTGATAGTGTTAATTTTAATCAGACTCTTTATCTTGGTGTTGAAATTGGAGGTACAGGAAGTACACCAAGTTGGGATGGAGAAATGACGCCAAGAAAAAAGCTTGGTGCAGTACCAGCTTCATTTGAAGCAGATAGATTGGA
>CAZFXF010000003.1:26635-33548 GCA_964522965.1 uncultured Candidatus Saccharibacteria bacterium | reverse complement strand
TAGAATCAGTATAAGATTTCATCTGCACCTGGGTTCAACTCCCAGCATCTCCACAATTGACAGATTAAGTATAATATGCTATTATAAAAATAGTAGTTTTCGTGCTGTATCGCTTCAGCAAATCGCTCAACAGGGCAATAAGCGGATGATCCATTGAAAAGGAGGAAGAATGAAAAAAGACAAGATCATGGTTTGGTCTCACCCATATAACTACCCCGAATCAGCGCCGCATATGGTCAGTAGGTTGGCAAAGATGGGCATGCGGGCAGAAATCTGTTATGGCGCTGACCATTTTCGTAACCTCGATAATAAGCGAGGGGGCGATATTGCTCTAGCCATAATTTTCATTGATTCAAAGCCCGACTATACTGGTGGCTTTGAGTGGATTCTCAATGAAATCAGAAAAACGGTGGAGTTCGACAAGGACTTGCCGATTCTGCTGGTTAAACTCGAAAAATCCGCTTTCGCCATTAACATCCACGGAGTCATGAGATTCGATCAGTCGGACGATGAATTTCGTTCAGTGATTGAAGGATTGGTCGAGAAAAACGATCAAGCGGAGTAATAATAAAACCCTGACCCTTCAAACTTTCAGGTAAGCTCGACTCACAAGGTCGGGCTTTTTCTATTCATAGTCGCCTCAGATGCTTCAAATATCCAAGGATGCAACTGGTTCCAACTTTCACTAGCATCTCCACAGTAATAAAAAATGCCAGCTTTTGCTGGTTTTTTTTATTTAACTTAAATTATTATTCCGACTTTAGTATTGTTCATGCTCAAACTTCCTTTCTGGTAATCCTAAAAATTTTCTTACAACTCTCACTTCCTCATGATCAATTAGACCCTTATCAAAGCTCCTATTCACTCCATTAACGTGGTAAGTTTTATTAAAAATTATTTTTGTTTGTGATATAAAATCTGAGTAATTGATACTAGGAAAATTGGTTGTAAATAATTTTTTAAATTCGATTTCTGATCCATTAAAATATACCCTTATCAAATCATCCTTCTTTATCTTTTCTAATAATGACAAGATGATCTGAACTTCTATTGGATAACCAGAAGCTCTTATTGTATTGATTTCACTAAAGCCCATGGCTTGTAGCGCTATATAATCAGTAATCCCTTCACTAATTGGCTCTGGTAAATTTCTAGATTTACTATACGAATAAGAATGTAATAGTTCATGAATCATTATCCTTAAAATTTCACTATTTATTGGATTTTCTTTAAAATATCTTAAATATATTGTGTCATTATCAAATGCCACACCAACTGAGTATTCCCCTTTATTATTCTCTAGAGTATTTGAACCATTGGTAATATCTTTTATATTCTTCTCATATTCAGCGATCGCTTTATTTATTTGTATATTGTATTTAATAGCGTCTTCATAACTAGTATCAATTATATTTCTATTTTCTCGGATTGTTTTTTTATTATCCTCAATTATATTTTTAAATTGTTGACAATCATTATATATAATTTCTTTAATGCAGCCATTTTCATATTTTAATTCATATTCAACTACAAGCTTTTTATACTGTTCGTCTTCTATAGCTTTTTTTGATTGGTAAGTATCTATGATTTGCTTATTAATTGCATATGCCTGCCGATTATTTGATAAATCTAGATCCAAATTATTTTTAATCTTTTGGATATAGTAACTTTGGTACTTTTCATCAGGTATAACTTCAAATATCTTCAATTTACTATTTCTAGGAGAAATATACTGACTAAAAGAATTTATGAGTAAATTATTTGCTATTGGTAAAATTATCTTCTTTAAGAATTCTTCATCTTTTACATTAACAATTATTAAATTATTATCAAATAAGAACATACTTGAACTATTTATTTCTTTATTTATTTGTATATCCTTATTTCCACTTAAATAAAGTGGCAAATAGAATGATTCATAAAATGAAAACTTTTCTTTATTTTCCATTAGAATAGCTAATAAACCGCCAGATGCTCCGTAATCTAAATACACCTTAACTGGTTTACCATTAATGTAGTTAATTATTTCGTCATTATTAGTAATTATTTGTTTTTCTGATAATAACTTAATTGCATTTCTAGTATCCAATGATGCTTTTATCCTTAAAATACTCCATTCTATACAGCCAGGAATGACTAAAAGAAAAATGATGTCAAAAATAACTATTATCACTAGACTTATTAATAAATAAAAAAATGATCTTTTCTTACCGAAATTATTTCTTTTCTTGAAAATATAAATTCCTAAAATTAATAAAACAACAATTGGAACAATAAATCCTAAAACAGCCAAAGAAGCTACTGAATAGCGAACCACAGGATCAATTAACCTAAAATAGAAATCTACAGTAGTGCTACCGAAAAGGGTTGTTGGAGGTGAAATTGAATCAAAGTTTTTTTCTATTAGAATTAGATAAGTAACATATATACCATGCCCTACCCAAGCTATTGCTAATACTAATAATGAAACCAGTAATGGTCTTTTCATATTATCCCTTAATGCTCTATTTCATAGTCGAATCAATAAACTGTTCAATGACTTTATTTAGTCCATCTTTAGATATGAGATATGCTGATGTAGTATTATATCTTGTATTAAACAAATAAATATACATAATAATATTTTTTTCTGGAAACAAAACATAAGAACCTCCAATAGAATTTTTACCTTTTAATCCTTCATTGGATAAGTCTTTTCTAAGGTATGTATAGTAATTGTGTCCTTTATATGTTTGTTTTTCAATATTAGAAGAAGATGAAAACAAATCCAATTGAGCTAATACAGCTTTTTCATATCTTGTAAAATCTTCTGGTAAAACTTGCTCTATCCACATTTTAAATACCGGCATTTCTTCAAAGCCCTCTAAAGCATAAAAAGCTCTGTGTGCACTTAATACTTTAAACACTTCTGGTTTTTCTCTTGATCCAAGATTTATTTGTGAATCATCTCTAAATTCAACATATCTAGTACTGGTTGTAGGAGCGCTGCTATCAAAGACACCTGACTCATTTGGACTTACTAGGTATAATTTTTCTTGTAGCTTAAGCGGAAAGAATGATTGAAACATGTCTCCAGCTAGTGCTTTTCTGTTCCAACCTTCGATATCAGGATAGTAAGAGGTTATCTTTTTATTTTTTAATAAAAAATAACCTCCACCAATAACTATAATAAGTGCTATAACTATTAAAATAATTTTTTTCATTTTATAAGTATAATATGGAATTAAATTAAACAACAGTATAAAAATTAAATATACATACGATAAAATTTCATATACTGTTCATCACAAATACGTGGCGATTGTTTTTTTATAAAATCACCGAATATATACACATTACCGCACTATTATTGACTTTAAGTATAAATTATGTTAAATAAATTATAGGCGGAAAAACTGAACATCACATAACAATATGAGCGGAAAAAAGAGGAAAGAAAAGGTAATTTGGAATGAAGAAGAAAAGATGCTTGTTATCAATCAAGCAGTTCTCGAAGGACTTATTGACATTGGTCATATCTGGATATTTTTAGCCAGAGCCCAGTTGGTAGTCCTTCCAGAAAATCGAAGGAGGAGAATTGGTGGTAGACATGTCGTCACACCAGAAATTATTGAGCTTTATAAAAAAGCACGGGATCAGATTCTGAAGCCAACCCCAGAAAAAGTAGTGGAAGAAACTCCCCCGCCTGCTCCGGTGGTTGAGATGCCAACACAACAGAATATAGAACCTGCTACAGTTTCTGTTGATCGAAATGCAGTTATTAAAAGCATTACTAATGCTGAAATTATTGCAATTGTAGCCGAGCGACTTGGCACAATTTTCTCTAGCCTTGGGAATATAATCAGAGTCGCTGAGGCTCTTGGTGGAGCAAACACAAAATCGGAAAGCCCAGTAGTTCAAACAAATCGGATTGCCGAAGAAAAACCTTCTGAACCTCCACCTGTAACTCCTCCTGTCTCAGCACCAGAAAAAAAATCAGGATCAGGAATTGAGCAGATTTTAACAAGACCGAAGACTGTAGTGGTTTTGTTTGGTTTCAATGATACACAAGAAACCGAAATCAGGAAAAAAGCTACGAGCTTTGATCTAGAATTAGCTTTTGTCAACCAACCTGAAGGTGAAAGTGTTCCGAGAATACCAGTTTGCAACTGGTGTATAGTAAACCATTCAGTATCTTTGTCCCGCAGAGCCAAAGCAGCTCTTAAACAAAGACCTGGAAATGACAGGATTTTGCAAGCAGGTTCTTCAGAAACCGCTCTACAGAAATTGAATGACATTAACTCTCGGAGGAAATAAATTTCATTCAACAAACGACCTTCACGAGAAAGACTTTCAAAAGTCCTTCTTGCGAAGGTCTTTCTTTTTATTTCGCCACAAATACGTGGCGATTTTTTTAAATTAGTGTCTAATTTAAAATAGACATATTTTTATTTTATGATATATAAATAATAGATATAGAAAAAACTAAAGCCTTAGAGAATATGAGCATTAAATCTTGGAAAGCTGCCGTAGTAAAATACCATGCACGAAAAGCAGCAAGAGACCTTAAATTATCAGTAAAAAACTCTAGAAATAGAGAACTTATTGAAAAGAGACGCAAAAAGTATGATGAAGGAATAAGAAGTGAAACTGTACTTTTAAAAAAATTTTCTGACACAGAAGAATGGGATGCGGCAATATCACTCCTTAGAGCCAGTGATAATGTGATTATTTTCGGTGCAATTGATAGTGACGAAATTCCCCATACTGAATTTTACTTCATTTGCAAACACGGATTTAGAAAATGTTATTTACCAACAGGCACAAAACTGGAACATGCTTTCAGTTTGATGCCTGTATCACAACTGTTACTAGTCAGTGCGAGTGATGTTGTACAAGCCGCTGTTTTATATGGAATGAAAAAACCCAGTGAAGTAGTGACTTGGTTGAAAAATAAGCTCGACAAAATTGCTTTAGCTGTTAACAAATAATTTCAAAGAACTGTCATTTCGAAAGCACTTCTCGCGAAGTGTCTTTTTTTACCCTATACTTCCAAAACAAAATAATATAAAATAATATCAGAATTTTTTTATACCAGCATTGCAAAACACCGCACGTTTTTCGTGCGGTGTTTTGTCCCCTTTTTAACCTCGAATATCAGAGCTATTTACCAATCCCTTTATAAATTCTTTTATTTTTAAAATATATTTATAATAATTTTCTTTACTTGAATCAAAATCAATTTTTATTGTTTTACCGTTACCATCTATATAGCTAGTAAAATAAATCTGTTTATTATTTTCTCTTTCGATATTATATGATCGAGTATCATATTCATCATTTACAACTATTTCATTATTTATGATCTTCCCTAGCTTTGTCTTATCACTCAAATCTAAATTGTATAAATTTAAAGCATTACTTTTTTCATCAGTTTCATAAGACTTAATATAAATATCTGAATAATCTCTAAACTTAATATTATCCTTAGGGGTTATAACCATAATAGAATCATCTTCCTGCAAACTCACTATTCTCCAATTATCTGACATCCAGTTTGGTATGTATGTGTAAAATGCACCTCCGGAAATATAACCAACAACATTACTATAATTACCAGTTTTTTGTTTTTCACTAAAAACGTCTATATCATCAAGGTCTTCAACTTGTTCTTTATTTATTTCTGCATTTTTAATCTTAGCTTTATATAACCTTTTATTTATTATTAAATAACTTGAAAAAACAACTAAAACAGCCAAAACTAAAACTGAAATTAATTTTATATTTTTCATTAGATAAACTTTCCCAATACTGGAATTTTTGTTAAGAAAGTATTTTGTAATTTTTCTGATAATCCCCAATACTTTCCTGCATCAATTGCACCAAAGAAAAGCATAGTACAAGCATAAATTATATGTTCATCAACAATTAAAGCATGTGGGTTTGGATATGGAAAACCTAGTGGAATATAGTAAAGAACCATTAGAAGTGCACCTAAAGGAGCTGATAGTCTTACTCCAACTCCAAATATCAATGATAGACCAAGAAGTGTAAGTCCCCATTCATTTATAAAATCAACTATTGGTAATACACTTGAACCTTGTAAAAAACTATAAAAACCTACCATGTTCTTTGCTCCCTTCAAATATCCTACGGATGACCAGTTGGGATCAATTACTTTTGTAATACCAGCATATAACATCATAAAACCAATTGAAATTCTTGATAAAAATAAAAAGAAAGATTGAGTTTTTGTCATATATTTATTAATTAATAGTAATACTTATGTGTATATTTTAACATAAAACAAAGCCACTGTTTCCAGTGGCGGTGAGTATTCCGTCTATTCGATGTTACGTGCAATTTCGCAACGAAGACAAACAGCGTACTTGGTTGGCTTTTCTGATTCCGAAACCTTGTAAACAATCGGAACAAAAGAACTACAAATTTGACACGGGTGAGATTTGGTATTATTTGCCCCAACAATTCCATAATTCTCTGGAAAACAATTAGGTTTTTTCCCCTTTTTCAAAAAGGGTATGTAAAAACAAAATTCATCACCCTCATTGCCCTTAAACAAATAAGCAACTTTTGGGAAATTTCCCTCTTTTGGTTGATGAGTCTCAATAAGACCACAAAAAATATCGCCAATAAAAGTAAAATACTGACGTTGAACTTTGGCTCTCGATCTAATTTCTGAAACACGATCTACACTCAAAGAAAGCGAACCGAGAGCCTTTTCAATAGCATCATTGTATCCACTACTCAGAGCATGATATCGCCCTAACTGAATTACCAAGTCAAGAAAACTGTACGGAAAGATCATATTCCTCCTATTTTTCTATTTTATGTGTGCAATTAATTCACCGAAAAACATACCATTTTAGTAAGATTTAGTCAAAAACTTTATTATTATTCTCTGGTATAATGAATA
>CAZFXF010000003.1:23275-26535 GCA_964522965.1 uncultured Candidatus Saccharibacteria bacterium | reverse complement strand
CATTTTAGTAAGATTTAGTCAAAAACTTTATTATTATTCTCTGGTATAATGAATATACATATGGAAGATAAAAAATACACTCTTTACACCTCAAATGAAGAAGTATGGAAATCTATTCTTGAGGATTGTAGTAAAGCTGAAAAGAGCATTGATCTTGAACAGTTTATTTTTATTAATGATGAATTTGGAAAAAAACTTATAGACATATGTAAAGAAAGAGCTGAAAAAGGTGTGAGAGTTAGATTCCTTTGGGATGCGGGTGGAAGTTTTTCTTTTTCAGGATCTAGTATTATTCAAGAATTAAAAGAGAAGAAAATCGAACTTATGTTTTGGAAAACTCTAATTCCAAATTATTTTAATATACCTGACTATAGAGCTTGGTTTTTGAGAAATCATAGAAGAACAATTGTTATAGATAAAAAGATTGGGTATACAGGAAGTATATGTATTGAAACAAAGTTAAAGAATTGGAGAGATACGAATGTAAGATTACAAGGTTTGGTTGTAAAAGAAATGGCTCAAGCATTCAATAGAATGTGGATGAGAGCGAGAAGACAAACTCCCCTACCTCCATACATGGACCCAAAGGATCCAGAATTTAACTATGTTACAAATAACCCAACTCCAGGAAGAAGATATATGTATTCTGCTTTACTTGAAGCAATTAGAAATGCTAGATCTTATATTTATATAACTACACCGTATTTTGCACCAACAGCAAGATTGGCTAGAGTAATAAAACTTGCTGCACATAGAAAAGTTGATGTTAGAATTCTTATACCAGAAAAATCAGATCATTTTATAGTTGATCTCGGGGCTAGATCATATTTTGATACTTTACTCAGATCTGGAGTTAGAATATTTTTATATTCTGGAAATATGATTCATAGTAAAGCAGTAGTTATTGATGGTAAATGGGCTAGTGTGGGTACTCTAAACATGGATAGTGCTAGTCTTTTATATAACTTTGAAGCAAATATAGTTACGAGCAATAGTAAGTTTGCCGAAGAGATCGTGTCACACTTTGTCCATGATACACAAGAATCAAGTGAAATAATGCTTGATGAATGGAGAAAAAGATTTTTCTTAGAAAAGATACTGGAATTATTGATAAGATTAATAAGGAAATTCCTATAGCAATATACGAAACTATTGAAATAATACACGATATAATTGCCAAAAAAGGCCTAATATGCTATAAATAAAGCTCAAATAAGACTCAAATTGACCCCTAGAGTAAAAATAAATCATCAAATAAAAGCACCTGAACTAAGGGTTATAACAACCGATGGAGAAAACCTTGGGGTTATTTCTCTTACTCGCGCACTTGAAGAAGCAAAGCTTAGAAATCTAGACTTAATTGAAATATCACCTACCGCCACTCCACCAGTTGCAAAAATCATGGATTATGGTAAATTTCAGTATGACGAAAAGAAGAAGCAGAAGGTTGCAAAATCCCGCTCTGTTACGTCAGATCTCAAAAATATACAGGTAAAAATAGGTACAGGAGAGCACGATCTAGAGCTAAAAGCCAAGAAAGCATCAGAATGGCTAAAAGAAGGCAATAGAGTGAAGATAGACCTATTTCTCGTTGGAAGATCAAAATACATGGACCAAAACTTCCTAAAGGAACGTATGGAGCGTATTCTAAAGCTCATTACGGTCGAGTATAAAATATCTAGCGAACCTACAAAGAGTCTTAAAGGCTTAACAGCAATAATAGAGAAAAAATAGCATAGCTATTAATTATAATTTTATGAAATCAAATAAATCATATTTAAAGAGACTAAAGATAACAAAGAACGGTAAGATTCTTGCTAGAAGAACTGGCCAAAACCATTTCAATTCAAAAGAAAGCAGACGTTCACAACTAAAGAAGAAAAATTCTATGGTTCCTTTTCATATGACAGCAAAGGAAAAGAGTCGCTTCCTAGTAAATGCATAATAAGAATTTAATTTAATAAAAATACCATGGCAAGAGTAAAAAAGGGTGTAAATGCACTAAAAACAAGAAGAAATATATTAAGACAAGTAAAGGGTTATCGTTTCCGCAGAAGTAAGACAGAAAGAGCAGCTTATGAAGCTATTTCACATGCTGGTACTTATGCTTTTGCCCACAGAAGAGATAAAAAGGGTGACTATAGAAAACTATGGAATGTACGCATAAATGCTGCACTTAGAGCTATAAACCCAGAATATTCATACAGCAAGTTTATAGGAGGTCTAAAGAAGAATAATATTGCTCTAGATAGAAAGTCTCTTTCAAATCTAGCAAATATTGCTCCAAAGGCTTTTGAAATTATAGCAAAGAAAGTAGCTTAATAATAAATAAGCTAAACAAACAAAAACCACCTCTCGGTGGTTTTTGTCTTATATTAAATTATTCTAGTTCATAAGTCTTTGCAACCTCGGGACAAACTGCTTGTATACCAAGTTCATCTTTTATTCTTTGACTTAAAAATGTAGAGCTCTTAAACTCCCCCATTACTACAAAAACTTTTTTCAAACTACCCTGTGCAGTATTAACAAACTCTACAAGATGATCACTATCTTTATGTGATGAATAACCAAGTATTGAATCTATATGGGCTTTTACTTTTATAGTGTCATGACCTATCTTTATTTTTTTATCTCCATCAAGTAAATGTCTTCCTATAGTTCCAAGGGTCTGATAACCAACTAGAAGTATAGTACTGTTTGGATCAGGTAAATATATTTCTTCATGTCTTATTACCCTACCGCCAACAGACATACCAGAACCAGCTATTATAATCTTTGGTCCAGGTACCCTTTCTAAACTTCTTGATTCTTCTGCTCCGTGAGTATAACTAAGTCTTGGGAAAGAAAAAATATCATCGCCTCCATTTATTTGTTTTCTAGTATTTTCATTAAACTGTTCTGTTGCCCTTTTATATACTTCGGTAATTCTAGTAGCAAGTGGAGAATCTACATAAACAGGAATACTTGGTATCTTTTTATTTTCTATAAGATTATTCATTTCATATATTAAAACCTGTGTTCTTTCTAGAGAAAAAGCAGGTATAACTAGTGTGCCTTTTTTATTTATTGTATCCTTTATCATTTGTTCTAGTTTCTCTATTCTTTCGGATTTTGGTTCATGATTTCTATCACCATAAACACTTTCCATAACTACATAGTCAGCACCTTGTATTGATTCAGTATCACGCAAAAGCGGACTAGGTGAATTACCTAAATCTCCAGTAAATACAACCTTTCTATCCTCTCCATTCTTTTTATAT
>CAZFXF010000003.1:21155-23175 GCA_964522965.1 uncultured Candidatus Saccharibacteria bacterium | reverse complement strand
GTATAAAAAGTTATTTTTGAATTCATTTTTTAATTTTATTTAAAATATAGACCACCAATAAAGCACCTACAGTATCATCAATTAAATCTTTTATCGTATCAAAATAATAATCATAAGTACCAAAAGGCGCACTGGCTATTCCATAATAAGCTTCCATACCCTCCCACAATAGACCTGCAATAAAAGTAAATATAATTACATTTATAAATATAGTTTTATTTGAGCTATTCTTTTTTACAGACTTTAAAAACCAGTATATAGATAAACCAATACCTACACCTCCCAATATATGCATCATAACGTCATACCACCATATACTATTATAAAAACCATAAACTGAACCTGATATATGAAGTGTGTACAGCAAAACTAAAACTAAAATTGCAGGTATAAATGTTTTATTCATAAAGACTATTATACACAAAAATAAAAACACCTGCCCCTTTTGTGACAGATGATCTTATTAGGCTACTGGAGTATTAGACCTAGTTAGACTAGGTGGGTGTCCTCAGACAATACACCACGGTGTATGACAATTTGAACTCCCAAAATATAAGTTAAGGATTAATACTCCCGTAACCTATAGTCATTATAAAACTTAAAAAATAGAATACAATAGACAAAGTGGATAAACTGTTTATTCTTTTTTACCATCCATGTTTACATCATATAATATCCTTTCATTCATATGAATATAATCAAAAATCTCTACATCTTTAAACCAATGTTTAATTTCATTTTCAGCTTCTTTTACTGAACTTGAAGCATGAACCACATTTCTAACTGCTCTATTTGCATCATCAGCTAGTTTATAAGAATCCAAAACGAAATCACCTCTAATAGTTCCTACATCAGATACTAAAGGTTCTGTACTACCTACTATTTTTCTAACTATAGCAACAGAATGAGCTCCCTCTAAAACAAAAGCTATTATAGGGCCGCTAGTTAAATATTTTTTTAATTTTGAAAGTATTATCTCTGTAACTTTAAGTGGTTCGCCTTTTAGTGGGTGAATCATTCCTTTTTCTTCATATGCTTTTATATTTTTCTCTCCAGTTATTCTTCTCCATTCTGGATCAAGAGTATAATGTTGTTCAATCAATTCATCACTAGCAATCATCATTTTCATACCAATTATTTTTAAACCCACTTTTTCAAAACGACCAATCACCTCACCTATAAGTGACCTCTGTACTCCATCTGGTTTTATAATTACTAGCGTTCTTTCCTTTTTTGGGTGTAATGTCATATATAAATTATATGGTTAATATCTCCGGCTCTCCTTTTGTAATGACTACTGTATGCTCAAAATGTGCACTTACACTGCCATCTTTTGTTCTATATGTATAACCATCCTTATCCAAAACCACATGTCTACTACCTAGATTAAACATAGGTTCAATTGCCAAAACCATACCTGGAACCAATTTTTCTCCTGTTCCAGGTTCGCCATAGTTTGGTATTGCGGGTTCTTCATGAACTGAATATCCAACACCATGACCACAAAGTTCTTCAACTATTCCATAACCGCCCATAATTCCAACTTTCTCTATACTTGAACTTATATCACCTACCCTTTTACCTCCTTTACCAGATTTTATACCAGCCATTAAAGCCTTTTTTGTGATCTCTAGTAAAAGCAATTTATCAGTGGAAACATTACCTACAGGAACAGTTACTGCCATATCAGTAACCATACCCTTATGAGTTAAAGCAAAATCTAGACTAACTATATCTCCATCTTTTAAAATTCTTGGATTTTCATTTGGTATACCGTGAACAATTTCATCATTTACTGATATGCAAGTTGAAGCTGGATAAGCTCTATGTGCACCTCTTGGAGTAAAGTTCAAAATCGATGGTTCATCACCACCCTCAATTATCATATTATGAGCAAATTTATCTAGAGCTTCAGTTGAAACACCTGGAGTAATGAGATTAATTAATTGTCTCATTATTTCAGCATGCCTTTTACCTCCCTCTCTTAAAATAGCTATTTCTTCTTTTGTCTTTATACTTA
>CAZFXF010000003.1:19979-21055 GCA_964522965.1 uncultured Candidatus Saccharibacteria bacterium | reverse complement strand
ATCTTTGGATCAAAAGTAACTGCTGTGTAGAAATATGTAAATATAAATACTAAGAAGAAATACATAATTCCATGAGCTGTTGTGTTTGCTAAGAAATCAGATATTGTTGTTGCTATACCAGATACTGTTACATTTGATACGCTTGAAAAATACTTTGCTATCATTTGTGGAAATAGAAGTATAGATAGAGCAAATATTATTGGAATAACACCTGCTTGGTTTAGACGAAGTGGAAGATATGTTGATGTACCACCATAAACCTTATTTCCTCTAACTTGCTTTGCATATGTAACAGAAACTGGTCTTTCTGCTTCAGTTATAACTACTACAGATAATACTACTAAGATAGAGATTATGGCGAATATTAAATAGAATGGAATTTGTGCTGAATCAAAACCTGCGAAAAATTGCATTATCTTTGTTGGCAAAACAGCAATGATACCAGCGAATATTATAAGTGATACTCCATTACCTATTCCAAATTCTGAAACAATCTCTCCAAGCCACATTAAGAATACTGATCCTGCTGTAATCACTATAAGGTTCACAATCATATCCATGCTTGTCATTGAGCTTGATATAACACCTTGTGTTTTTAATAGAGAAAGAAAAGCAAAACCTTGTAGTAAAGCTAATGGGACTGACAATAGTCTTGAATAGTTTGAAAGCTTTTGTCTACCAAGATCCCCCTCTTCTTGCATCATAGCCTTCATACTTGGGAACATCATTGTAAAAAGCTGTATGATAATTGAAGCTGTAATATATGGACCAACTCCAAGCATAACTATAGATAGTCTAGATATTCCCCCTCCAGAAAATACATCTAGAAGACCGAAAAATTGATTTGTAGCTAATAATCTTTCCAGACTTGGTATATCTATACCTGGTATAGGAATAGTTGAAAGTAATCTAAATACTATCAATGCACCTAGTGTAAATAGGATGCGCTTTCTCATCATAGGGTCCTTTAATACTGTAGAAATTTTTTGAAAAAATGTATTCATATATTTTTATACTCTAACTATACCAAATTGAATACAATTGGCTACTTTAGAGTGTTATTTTGAAACACTACC
>CAZFXF010000003.1:4293-19879 GCA_964522965.1 uncultured Candidatus Saccharibacteria bacterium | reverse complement strand
CTATACCAAATTGAATACAATTGGCTACTTTAGAGTGTTATTTTGAAACACTACCACCTATTTTTTCTATCTTTGCTTTTGCTGATGCTGAAATAACACAATTTTCAAAACTTAGCTTTTTTGTTATTTCACCTGTTGCTAGTATTTTTATGCTTGGGATTTTACCATTGAATGTATTTACTATACCTGCTTCAACTAGAGTTTTTGGGTTAACAATTGAACCATTTTGGAATTTTGCTTCAATATCACTAAGATTTACTGGTACAACAAAAGTGCTGATTGATTTATTTGAATTAACACCACGACCACGAAGCTTTGGAATTCTCTTTATAAAATCTCTTAGTTCTGGACGGCGCTTATTACCCGCTCTTGCTGTTTGTCCTTTTCCTCCACGACCTGAAGTTTTTCCACGCTTTCCACCACGACCAACGATCATGGTCTTTGTATTTTTTGTTTTTGGTATAAGTGTATGTATTTGCATGGTATTTAATTAAATTTATTTATCACTTGGTGACTTTGTCATCTTTGTGCTTGGATTTTTTGAAAGCATACTAAGAGCTTTTATTGTTGCACGAGCAATATTTAACTTGTTTTTACTTCCAGATAGAAGTTTTACACAAATATCCTTAACACCTCCTAGTTCAATTACATTTCTTGCTGAGCTTCCTGCTACAACTCCACGACCCTTTGCAGGCATCATCATAACTATTGCACTTGAATATTTTGCTTGTACTGCATGAGGAATAGTCATAGAACTTGAAAGAGGAATTCTTATCATATTCTTTTTTGCATCACGTGTAGCTTTATCGATAGCCATTGATGTATCTCCTGACTTTCCAAGTCCAACACCAACTCTACCTTTCTTATCTCCTGAAACTACTGCAACTGAAAATGTAAATCTTCTACCTCCAGAAACCACACGAGTCACACGTCTGATATTTATTATTTTTGTATCAAACTCAGGCTTTATTCTTTCTTTTTGTTCACGTGGTGGTCTTCCTCCATCTTTTCTATTACCTCTTGGTTTTTTATCAAAAGGTCTTGCATCTGTAGGTGCAACTGAAGAAGAAATAGGAGTATTTGGTTTTACTTCTGTATTTACTGTATTTGTTTGTTTTATTTCTTGTTCCATTTTATTTAAAATATTAGACCACCTTCTCTGGCTCCATCTGCTACAGACTTTATCTTACCTGTATATAGATAGCCTCCACGATCAAATACTACCTTTGTAATATTATTTGCTTTTGCTTTCTTTGCAAGTTCTTTTCCTACTTCAAAAGCTTTTTCTGCTGGAGTCTTTGCTTTTCCATCTTTTGATGAAAATGATACTAGAGTATGACCTTTTGTATCATCTATTATTTGAGCTGATATATATTTGTGAGATTTGAAAACTGAAAGACGTGGTCTATCTGAAGTACCAGAAAGAATAGAGCGAATTCTCTTATGACGTCTTGCTATTTTTAGTTGTTTTTGTTTGCTTGTATTCATATTATTTTCTTAACTAAGCAGCCTTCTTACCTTGCTTACGTCTTATAACTTCTTTTTCATATCTTATACCCTTACCCTTATATGGTTCAGGCTTTTTCATTGATCTTATCTTTGCTGCGAATTGACCAACAACTTCACAGTCTATTCCGGAAATAGTAACTATATTTTTTTCTGCTGTTACCTTTAAACCATTTGGAATTGTAACTTTAATAGGGTGTGAAAAACCTAAAGCAAGATTCAATTCACTACCTTTAACATCAGATTTGAATCCTATACCTTCGATTATAAGCTTTTTTTCATAAGGCTTATTTACACCTGACATCATATTTTTTATATGCGAAGCGTATGTTCCTAAAAGAGCTTTTGTTTGAATAGAATTATTTGCTGGAGAAAGGTTGATTGTATTATTTTCAATTACAATATTTACATCGGGACGGAAATCCTTCTTCAATTCTCCTAGTGGACCTTTTGCTGAAAATACTCCACCTGTATATGAAACAGTTGTCTTTTCTGGAATTGCTATTGGTTTTTTTGCTAGACGTGACATGTTTTTATTTTAATTATTACCAGATCTTAAATAGAACTTCTCCTCCGACCTTTCTATTTTTTGCATCAATATCTAGAAGTATTCCTTCTGGAGTTGAGAAAACAGTATTTCCATAACCACTCTTAAATATTCTTATATCTTTTGATTTTTGATATATTCTTCTTGAAGGTTTTGAAACACGAGCAACATCATTTACTCTTGGCATATTTCCTACATAAGAAAGACCTATATCAAGTGTTTTTTCAACTTTCTTTCCTTTTGTTTCTACACTTGAAATATATCCTGCTTTTAATAGAACGTGAGCAATTGATTCCTTTAGAGCTGAATAAGGTATTGAAATACTTGCCTTACCTGCTTTATTGGCATTCTTTATTGAAATTATTAAATTTGCGATTGGGTCTGTTACCATGATGATTTCTTTATTCCTGGAATAACACCTTCATTTGCGAACTCTCTGAAACAAATACGGCAAAGATCGAAGTCTCTCATATATCCATTCTTTCTACCACATCTGAAGCAACGACGAACAACCCTTGATTTGAACTTTGGGGCTTTCTTTGCTCTTGCTTTTACTGATGTCTTTGCCATTTTTTATTTTTATAAACAATTTTTATAAACAAACGAGGATTGGTTAGCTTGACCTTGCGGTATGGACTTCCAATCACTGTGCTTTTTAGGGCCTTTTTACTTATTTCGAACGTCTCAATATACTAGCAGACTACTCAAAATAAGGCAAGGAAGTGTCTATTGACTTGTATTATAACGTATTGTATCTAAATATTTGTTTTTATTATTTCTTTATCACACTCATGTTAGAATTCAGTGTTAAAAAATAAATAATATAAATAAAATGGAAAATTTAATCGAAATACCAAATGAAAGAATAATAAATAGAATTTTTCTGATACGAGGTAAAAAAGTCATGTTTGATAGAGATCTTGCTGAACTTTATAATATTGAAACAAGGGCTTTAAACCAGGCAGTAAAGAGAAATATTAAAAGATTTCCTAATGATTTTATGTTTCAGTTAAATAAAGAAGAATCAAAAATCTGGATGGTTACAAACTCAAGGTCACAATTTGTGATCTTGAAACATGGTGAGAATATCAAATATCTTCCCTATGTCTTTACTGAACAAGGTGTTGCAATGTTATCAAGTATTTTAAAAGGCGAGGTAGCAATAAATGTAAACATCCAGATTATTAGAACATTTACAAAACTAAGAGAAATACTTTCAAATAATAAAAAGCTGGGTGAAAAAATAGAAAAGTTAGAAAGTAAATACGACGCTCAAATTTCTAGGATATTTAATATTCTTAAAATTCTTACTGCTGAAAAAGAAACACCGAAGAACCCTATAGGATTCAAATCTAAATAGATATTTACTTTACCCCTACCTTCTTGAATGGGAAACCTAAATATTCTAGAAAAGCTATAGTATCTTCTTTCTTTCTTGAAGAAACTACTATGTTAACACCCATACCGAATACATCTCTTAGATCTTCATCTGATGTTTCTGCGAATATTGAATGCTCTTTTATACCAAGACTGTAGTTACCCATTTCATCAATAGCTGTTCTTGAAATACCACGGAAGTCTTTTGTACGAGGAAGAGCAATATTTATAAGACGATCTATGAAATCACACATTCTCTTTCCTCTTAGAGTTATTTGATATCCAACTGGATCACCTTGGCGAACCTTGAATGTAGCAATAGATTTCTTTGCTCCTCTTAAAGCTGGCTTTTGACCTGTTATTCTTGCAAGACGGTCAGCAATAAGTTCCATCTTCTTTTTATCTTTTAGTGAACCGATACCAGAAGATACAACAACCTTTAACAATCTAGGTGCTTGCATTTTATTCTTAATATCAATCTTACCCTTTAGATTTTCAAAAGAGTGCTTATTAAGTTCATATGTATTTTTTACTGTTTCTTTTTTCATGTTTTTATTTCTACCTTATTCTCTATTTCTTTTTTCCTTTTTTGTATTCAGATTCAAGTGCTACATTTGAAATATGTATTGGCATTGAAACCTCTACCAATTGACCCTTTTGTCCTTTCTGACGAGGCTTTTGATGTTTCTTAACTATATTTAGTCCTGATACGATAAGCTTATCTTGTTTTGGAAGCATTTTTAAAACCTTTCCAGTTTTACCCTTATCTTTTCCTACTAAAACTATTACATTGTTATCTTTCTTGATATTCATATATTTTTATACTATTTCTGGTGCACGTGAAGCAATAGTCTGAAAACCCTCTTCTGCTATTTCTCTTGGTATTGGACCGAATATACGACCGGCTATTGGCTCCTTTTTACCCTTTTCTAAAATAACTACTGCATTTTCATCAAACTTTATATAAGATCCATCCTTTCTTCTATAAGGTTGAACTTGTCTAACTACAACAGCTTGTAGAACATCCTTTTTCTTTATAGACTTTCTTGGTTCTGCTTTTTGTACAGAAAGAACAACAAGATCACCGATCATTGCATATCTTTTCTTTGAGCTTCCTAGTACCTTGAAAATACGGCCTATTTTTGCTCCGCAATTATCTGTTATTCTTACTATTGAACGTGCCTGTATCATTGAAGTTTATTTAAATTATTATTCTGCAATCTTAAAAGACTTATGTCTTGAGATTGGTCTGCATGATTCGATTACTACTTTATCACCAATCTTCTTTGTATTTCCAGCATCATGAACCTTATATCTCTTTCTTAGTTTCATGTACTTTTGATACTTAGGATCTTTAACAAATCTCTCGACCACCACAACAACAGTGTCTTTCATTTTATCAGACACAACAACCCCAGAAAATCTCTGTCTCTTTGGTGTTTCTATATTGTTTTGTGTTGTTTTTGTTTGCATGTTTATTTATCCTTTACTTTACTATTTCTGACTTCTTTCTCAAACTAATCTCAGTCATAATTCTAGCTATATCTTTCTTTAGTGTACCAGCTAGTTTTACATTCTTTGTTTTACTACCTGATGAACCAAAACGGAAGTCACGTATAGCCACCCTCTTTTCGTTTATGAGTTTCTTCAAATCCTCTAATGTTTTATTCTTGTACTCTTTCATATGTTTATACTATATTAGGTTACGATTTACAACTTTTGTCTTTACTGAAATCTTTGTACCAGCTTTTCTCAATGCTTCTGCAGCAACTGCATCTGTTACTCCATCAATTTCAAAAAGGATTCTTCCAGGCTTAACTTCTGCCACGAAACCTTGTGGATCTCCCTTTCCTTTACCAAGTTTTACTTCTGGTGGCTTTTGTGTAAAAGGTCTATCAGGGAATATTCTTACCCAAACCTTACCAGATTTTGTAGCATAACGCGCCATAACCTTTCTAGCTGCTTCAATTTCATTTGAACTCAATCTTCCATATTTAAGAGCCTTTAGACCATAAGAACCGAAAGATAGGTCTACTCCGCGTGTTTCAACAGTTGTAGCAAGCTTTTTTGCATTCTTGCGTCCTGTGTGCCACTTTCTGAATTTTACTTTTTTAGGGAAAAGCATGGTAGTAAAAATTATGATCTATTATTATTAACTTCTTTTTCTCGAGCAGACTTCAAATCCTTCTCGAAAATTTGACCTTTATATATCCAAACCTTTATTCCTATACCTCCGTAGGTCATATTTGCTTTTTCACGAGCGAAATCAATATCTGCACGTAGTGTTTGAAGTGGAATACGTCCTCTCTTTAGGTCTTCTGTACGTGCCATATCTGCACCCCCAAGACGACCTCCTAGTTTTATCTTTACTCCCTGAACTTCTCTATTTGCCATCACCTTTTCTATTGTCTGTTTCAAAACTCTTCTGAAAGGTAATCTTTTTTCTAAACCTTCAGCAACAATCATAGCAACTATAGCTGCATTTGCTTCAGGATTTCTTATTTCTTCAATTTCAAGCTTTAATTCTTGTCCTAATAGTTCAACTTTGTTCTTTTTCAAAAGAGCGAGAATTTTTTCTCTTAGTTTTACAACTCCATCACCGCTTCTACCTATTATCATTCCAGGTCTTGAAGTTCTAATTATTACCTTTAGGGATTTTTGATTTCTCTCAATTTGAACATCTGATAGATAAAAAGCTCTTAATTCTTTTGTTAAGAATTGTCTGATTAATAGGTCTGCCTTTAGCGAATCTCTATAGTCTTTATTCTGTCTAAACCAACGACTTTTCCAATCGCGTATGACTCCTAATCTATGTGAATATGGGTGGACTGATTTTGACATGTTATTTTTGTTCTTTTTTAACCTTTACTGTTTCTTTTATTTCGCTCTTTCCTTCAACTGAAACTTTCTTTGTCTTTGGAGCTTTTTCTAGTTTTGGAGCAAGAGTTATGTTTACATGGCTTGTTCTCTTATTTATTCTATATGCCATACCACGAGCACGAGGCATGTTTCTTTTTAGAATAAGACCACCATCAACTCTTATATCCTTTACTATTAAATTCTCTTTTTCCATATTAAAATTATTCTTTGCATTTGAAACTGCAGAAGCTAGAAGAGCATATAATGGATCACCTGCTTTTTTGCTTATATGTGCAAGAGTATCGAGTGCATAACTCACCGGTTTGCCTTTTATTAGATTTGCCACGCCTCGCATTTTACGTGGTGATTGTCTGTAGTTTTTTAGTGAAGCGTTTATCATAGGCGTATATTAAATTATTTTTTTGGCGCAGCCACTGCATCCTTTGCAGCTTTTGCAGCATTAACTTCAGCTTCCTTAGCTTTCATTTCTAGTTCCTTTTGCATCTTACCTCCATGTCTTATGAATTTCTTTGTAGGAGAAAATTCACCGAGGCGGTGTCCTACCATTTCCTCGGTTACCAAAACATCAATATGCTGCTTTCCATTATAAACACCAAAAATAAAACCAACCATTTCAGGAGAAATTTGACTTCTTCTGTACCATGTCTTAATAACCCCAGTTTCTATAGGTTTTTTTCCTGCAATCTTCTTTAGAAGTCGCTCTTCGATATATGGTCCTTTTTTTAGTGATCGTGACATATTTTTTTCTGTTTGAAGTCTTCAAATACTAGCAAAATCTTGATTAAAGTCAAGAAAATGCTTTATTTTATCTATACATTTTCTGCTGAAGCTTTCTTTCCGACCTTTCTTCTTGAAACAATAAACACATTTGAATACTTCTTTGGTGTTCTTGTCTTCTGACCCTTACCAGCTGGCTTACCCCAACGAGTCTTTAGTCTACGTAGACCTCTTCCTGTTCTCTGTTCTCCTCCTCCGTATGGGTGATCCACTGGGTTTTGAGCAGAACCTCTAACAGTAGGACGTATACCTAACCAACGAGAACGTCCAGCTTTACCGATATTTACTAGACGTGATTCTTCATTTGAAACAGTACCAACAGTTGCCCAAGCAGTTTCGTGAACTTTTCTAACTTCTGTTGAAGGAAGTTTTATGTGAGTATAACCTGCATCGTTTGCAATAACTTGAGCAAATGTACCTGCTGATCTTACTAATTTTGCACCACCAAGAGGTTTTACTTCAATATTGTAAACAAAAGTACCAACTGGAATTTTCTTTAGAGGAAGTCTATTTCCTGTTTCTATAAGTGCATTTTCAGAAACAATAAAAGAATCACCTACTTTCATTGTCTTTGGTACTAGAATATATCTTCTCTCTCCATCTTCATATTGAACTAGAGCAATGTATCCTGTTCTAAATGGATCGTATTCAATAGTCTTTATAATAGCTTTCATATTTTTCTTATTATATGAAAAATCTATTTCTCTATATAGTTTTTTATGTCCACCACCTTTATGTCTAACTGTAATACGTCCTTGGCCATTTCTTCCCACATCTCTCTTCATACCCTTTGTAAGAGGTTTGTAAGGTGATGATGTAGTCAAATACTTCTTGAACGGAAGTGTCGTCATATGACGTCTTGATGGTGTTGTTGGGTGATAATGTTTCATATATTTTATAAAAATTTATTATGCAATTTCTATCTTATCTCCCTTCTTGAGATAAACTAATGCTTTCTTAATTGAAGACTGTGTTCCATATCTTCCTCTAACTATAACTGTCTTTGCTGGTAAATGTATAGTTCTCACTTTGATTGGAGTTACCTTATACATATCCTTTATAGCCTTTGATATTTCTGACTTTGTTGCATCTTTTGTAACTTCAAATGTATATACATTTTGTGATTCAATAGAAAGTCCTGCTTTTTCTGTTATTCTAGGTCGTAAAATAACATCTTTTTTTACAATAGTGTTTGTATTTACTCTTTCAGCAATAGCTTTTGTAGCTGGCTTCTTAACAACCTTTGCTTTTGTAGTAGTTTTCTTCACTGTATCCTTAACAGCCTCTACTTTCTTTTCTGTATTCTTTTTTAGTCCAAATAATGCCATATATTTATTTATTAAAATTCTTTAGAGTTTCATTTGGATTAACAATAACTAAATATTTATGATTTAGTAATGAAACTGGGTTAATATTTCTAAATTCTTCAACTGAAATATTTCCAAAGTTTCCAAAACTCTTATTTACATTTACTGACCTCTTATCCATAGCAATTATGGCAACGTTCTTTGGTTTTGTTGAGAATTTTTCAAAACCTTTTATTTTTCCAAATGACTCAACTACTACTTTTGCATCTTTTGTTTTTGGTTTATCAAATGATATTGAATCAACAAACAATAATTCACCATCTTTTAATTTTCTAGAAAGAATAGTGTAAAGAGCTTTTGATTTTGTCTTTTTATTTACTTTTCTATCATAATTCTTATCATTTCTTGGTCCATGAGCAACACCTCCACCAACCCATATAGGTGAACGAGTAGAACCATGACGAGCACGTCCTGTACCCTTTTGTTGCCAAGGCTTCTTACCTCCTCCACTTACTTCTCCACGAGTTTTTGTATGTGCAATTGGATCTCTACTTGTAGACATCATTGAAACAACAACACTATGAACTAGGTCGGCATTCCAAGGTAAACCAAATACATCTTTAGGAAGAGTTAACTTTCCTATTTCTTCACCTCTTTGATTATGCAATTTTGTTTCCATTTTTGTTTCCATGTTTTTTCTTTCTATCATTTTTATCCAACTATTTCAACCAGTGTTCCCCTTTTACCTGGAATTGCACCTGATATGTACATAATGTTTGCACTTGGATCAACATGAAGAACTCTTAAATTCTTTATTGTTACTCTATCGCTACCCATTCTTCCGGCCATTCTCATCTTTTTTGGAACCTTATTTCTAAGACCTCCTCCAATAGATCCCGGTTCTCTTTCTGAGTGCTTTTGTCCGTGTGTTCTAGGTCCTCCTCCGAAACCATGTCTCTTAACTACCCCTTGGAAACCTTTTCCTTTTGATATTGCACTAACCTCTATAGCATCACCTTGTTTGAATTGATTTAGATCAATTTTATCACCCACTTTATTATTTACTTCATTTACTCTAAATTCACGTAGTGAAGCGAAAGCTCCAAGATCTTTCATATGACCTTTCATAGCTTTATTTATTCTTTCAGCCTTCTTTACACCACTTGCAACTTGTACAGCATTATAACCATCGGTTTCTTTTGTTTTGACTTGTGTTACAACAATAGGACTAACTTCAACAAGAGTAGTAGGATGAACTACACCTTCATTATCGAAGATTTGTGTCATATTTAACTTTCGTCCAAGAATAAATTTCATTGCAGTATTAATTAATCTAATGATTACATCATTTTTACATCGATATTAACTCCCCCAGGTAAACTAAGGTTTGTTAAAGCTTCAATGATTTTCTGATTTGGGTTTATTATATCTATAATTCTCTTATGAACTCTCATTTCGAATTGTTCACGAGTATTCTTATATACGAATGCAGCTCTGTTTACTGTATATTTCTTAATTTCAGTAGGTAATGGAATAGGGCCATAGAACTTCATATCGTATCTAATAGCTGTATCCATTATTTGCTTCAAAGAAGCATCAAGAATTTTGTGCTCATAAGCACGAACACGTATACGTAGTCTTGCTCCATCACCTTCAACTGGTGCTTTAGCAGTCTTTGGACGTGTTACTTTCTTTTTTACTTCTTTTGTAGCAGTAGTCATAGAATTATATTAAGCAACTATTTTTGTTATAACTCCGGCACCCACAGTCTTACCTCCTTCACGAATAGCAAATCTCTGCTTATCTTCTAGAGCAACTGGTGCTACTAGTTTAACCTTGAATGTAACTGTATCTCCTGGCATAACCATTTCTACTCCTGTTGCTAGAGTAACTTCTCCTGTAACGTCTGTTGTTCTTATGTAGAACTGAGGCTTGTAACCTGTAAAGAATGGTGTATGACGTCCTCCTTCTTCCTTCTTAAGAATGTAGACTTCAGCTTCGAATTCTGTGTGAGGCTTTACTGAACCTGGCTTTGCTAGAACCATACCACGAGTAACATCATCCTTTGATGTACCTCTTAGTAGAAGACCAGCATTGTCCCCGGCAATAGCTTCTTTTAGAGACTTATTGAACATTTCTATGAATGTAACAACTGTTTTTGAAGTTTCTCTGAAACCTAGGATTTCTACTTCTTCGTTTACCTTTAGTACCCCTCTTTCTACACGTCCTGTTACTACAGTACCACGACCTTCAATTGAGAATATATCTTCTATAGGCATTAGGAAAGGCTTATCTACTTCACGAACTGGGTTTGGAATATAAGTATCAAGAGCGTTCATAAGATCCTTGATTTTTGCTACCCATTCAGCATCACCTTCTAGAGCCTTTAGAGCAGAACCACGAATAACTGGAGCTTCTTTTCCGTCGAAACCATTCTTTGTAAGAAGTTCACGCACTTCTTCTTCAACTAGGTCAATAAGGTCTTTTTCAGGAACCATATCACACTTGTTTAGGAAAACTACAACTCTTGGAACACCAACTTGCCTTGCAAGAAGAATATGCTCTCTTGTTTGTGGCATAACTCCATCTTGTGCTGATACTACTAGAATAGCACCGTCCATTTGAGCGGCACCTGTAATCATGTTCTTTATGTAGTCAGCGTGTCCTGGTGCATCGATGTGAGCATAGTGACGATTTGCTGTTTCGTATTCTACGTGAGCAAGAGAAATAGTAACGATTTTTGATGCATCTCTTACTGTACCTCCCTTTGCAATATCAGAATAAGCCTTGTTTTGAGCAAGACCGTCCTTTGCTTGAACAGCTAGGATAGAAGTAGTAAGTGTTGTTTTTCCGTGGTCAACGTGACCGATTGTACCAACGTTTACATGAAGCTTTGTACGATTGAATTCTGCCATATGATTTTAGTGCTTTAGTCCTTTTTCAATTGGGCGTGAAGGCCAGTTGAAGCAAGACTAAAGATAAATTGTTAATTAATAAGTAATGAACGCAAAGAAAAATGCGTATTGGCTATAGTAGCATGATAGCTGTTTTAAAGTCAAATATATGTATTAATATATCTTATATACCGAATATTAGCTTGAAGGATTTAATTATTGAGGAATTAATTAATTCCATATCATTCTTTTCTATACCTAAAATATCAAATAAGGTCTTTTTATTTTCACTAGCAATTTTTACTATATTAAATATGAATTGATTACTTTTTCCTTTTTCAGTTTCAATCGTAATTGGTATATCTTGTCCTACTGGATTATCAAAGATTGCTAAATCTATTTCAATCTTATTTTGATCTTTTGTCTCTACATTTTTTAATACTCCATTTATACTAACTACATTTTTACCATTATTAAAGTTTATACCATTTATTATTAATTTATTTTTTTCTTGCACTATTGATAATATATATGGACTAAGTTCACCAACTATTACAAGCGGTTTGCCGATTTCTTGGTCTGATTTTTTTATTATATTTGAATAATTATTTTTTGAATCATACGCCCCCATTCCGCTAAATGAGAAGCTGTACTGTCCTCTATATATACTTGTAGTTACCTCAGCATAAACATCAATTATTTTTTCTTCCCCTTTTTTCATAGCAAAGCCACTATTATTCTCCCCTTTAATTGGACCATAACCATAATAATTTTTACTCATACCTGGAACAAAATCTGGAACCAATCTAGTAGCAATTACATACAGATCCCTAACAACAATATCTTCATACGCTTTTATTTTAACCTTAAAATCTAGTCTTATATTTTTCTCATTATTATTTCCATCGTATACAATCTTTGATGTAGAATTTGCAATATCTACAACTTCAGCAACACCAACAGTCTTATCTTTAAAATCACTTATTTCAAACTTATCACTAACTGAATTAATCTTTTTATTATCATTATTACTTACTCTAATCTTATATATATCATTATCTATATTGTATGGAACTGACCATCTAAATGTATGATTAGATATTTTTCCTGGATTTTCTACTACAGTGTTTGATGATGTAATTGTTTTTACTAAAGTTCTATTTTTAATATCGTAAAGTTCAATTGATACATTACTAGAATTTCTTGATGACCATGTTATATCATAATTTTTAAACTTACTTATCTCTCTATCAGAAAGCTGTACATCTTTTATAAGACTAACAGAGTTATCTACTATCTTACCTCTTGCATCATCTGACCCAGGAGTTGCAACAGTTGAATTAACTAGATTTAGAATATTTGATTTATTTTCTTTTATTTTATAAGAATTAAAACCGTAACCAAAATTTATTTTATCTATAACTGCATATGCATTTCCGTTTACTGGTAATTCTTTTTGACTAGCCTCATCATAATATGTAGTACCGGAATTAAATTCTGCACTGATAGTTATCGTTCTACCTTTTTTAAGTAAATAATATGGTCCTGCATTTGGTTCAACCATATTTTGTATATCTGTAACAGTACCAATAGTTATAACTTTTCTACGTTCATCTATTATATTTTTATCATCAAAATATACCTTAACTGCCAAAAAGCCATTTTTAGGTAAATTAATATCTTCTAGTGCTGTTAAGTTTATTTTAAAAGTCCCATGAATTTGAGGTGATTTCCAGTTAGAATTATTGTATAAAATTATTTTTGGATCCTCTTTTATCTCTACGGATATATTTTTATCTTTTAAAGTTATATTGCATGAATTAAGAAATTTATTCATTTCAACATCACTTTGAGTATCTGAAGAATATATTGGTTTCATTTCAATCGGTATAAAGTTTTGTCCTAAAAAGTCTGCAAAATCCTTACTTAAATAATATTTTCTATACTCATTGAATGCTAGTTTCAAATACCTTTTCATATTTGTTTTATCTACATCAAATGGAAATTGATCTACGGCTAACTGCATTTTATATAGATTGTTTATATCACCAAAAATCCCTCTAGCGGTATTATAGTATTGTTTTTTAATATTTGAATTGTTATTATCGTATGAATTTA
The DNA here is from genome assembly GCA_964522965.1 of uncultured Candidatus Saccharibacteria bacterium. Lineage (GTDB taxonomy): Bacteria > Patescibacteriota > Minisyncoccia > Phycocordibacterales > PALSA-1337 > CAIOGI01. The sequence continues at coordinate 6,473 of CAZFXF010000003.1, read as the reverse complement.
TCACAACATCATCCACATAACTTGGTGACATATATTTACAAACACTCATAGACATATCGAAACCATAAGGTATTGCTTTCCATTTTTTAGTACTTAAATCCATTCCATAATCCTCATTATGAAGCGTTGCCCTGTCTCCTATTTGCAAAAAATAGGTCATTATTTTGTATTTAATCTGTGATTCAATATCCATATCAATATTTACAACTTTATTATTCTTTACATCTTTATAACTTACAGTATCTATAGAGTTTTTTTCAGTATAAGTTCCTACCCATTTATCAAATTTACCATCTTCAATTAAATTTTGATCAAGGTTAAATTGTTTTGTAAAAGGAATTTGATCATCCTGTTCATTATCTCTTTGTAAAACAATATAGTTATATGTATTACCCTCATAACCTTTTGTTGGTGTCTTGATTTTTAAATTTGCAAAAGCTACAGGGTCAACACTTGGTACACCAAACAATCTTAATATTTTATAAAATGAGTAGTCCATCAATTGAATATCAACTGTTTTATTGAATCCAAAGTGATATTCATCATATAAAAAACCAGCAAAATCTAATAAATCACAATTAGAAACAAATCTCACCTTTTGATATTGCAATGTTTTATAACCTCCATATGTAGATAGACCACCGAACAATTCTTTAGGTTTGCCTTTACTATCAGTTTTATCAAAAGTGATATTAATCATAGGCGGCTGACAACTTGATCTAGCATGTCCCTTTTTTTCAAACTTTGTTTTCCATTTATTTATCTCTTTTCCTTTTGAATTGTATTCATACAGCACAGAATCAGTATCAGTGCTTCCATCTGTATTTACAATTTGCTCAACATCTTTATTTAAAGTATCAAGTGTAAAATTTCTAATTGGATACTTTATATCCTTATTAAGAGATCCGTCATTTATTTTGTTTTGTAAAAATAAATCATAACCATCTATTAAACCATCCTTATCTAAATCAACACTTTGTGCTAAAGAAATAATAGGAAAAATAAAAAACAAAACAAATAAGATCTTTTTCATTTAAATATATTTATGAAATTTAATGATTATATTGTAACATGTTGTAATGAAGAAATATTTCTTATTTATCCCCCACCTAATTATCATTATTGTAATTTTAGTAATACTTGCAAATAGACTTGGTATTACAAATACTAAGGGTATTATTGATGAAACCAGTGCTTGTTATGAAAAAGGTGCATGTATAAATACAGATTGGGAGAGAACTGAAGAATGGATTGTAGTAAAGAAAGCCTTAGTAAATGATTATGCGACTATAGCTAAAGTCTCAGAAATAACTAAAGTATCCCCAAAAATGATTATGGCAATAACCTCAGTAGAACAAATGCGTCTCTTTTTTGATGAAAGAGAAATATTTAAACTTGTATTTAAACCTTTAGGCAAACTTGGAGTTCAAACAAATTTCTCTTGGGGAGTAACTGGAATTAAAGAAAATACTGCAAAACGAATTGAACAAAATCTAAAAGATAAAAATTCAGTATTTTATTTAGGTAAAGATCTAGAAAATATATTGAACTTTAATACTAAAAATATTGATAGCGAAAGATTCGATAGATTAACAAATAATAAGAGTAATTATTATTCATATTTATATACTGCTCTATTTATTAAACAAATTTATACTCAATGGGAAAAATCAGGATATGATATTAAAAATAGACCAGAGATACTTGGTACTATATATAGTTTAGGATTTGAAAAATCTATTCCTAAACCCAAACCTTATTCAGGAGGATCAGTTATAAATATAAATGAAACCAAATATAGTTTTGGTGGTCTTACCTATCAAATTTATAATAGTAAGAGTATTAATGAAATAAAATAAAAACACCTACTTCAATCGGTGCTTTTATTTTAACTTTTTCAATTGTTATTTGAATATACCAAATAACAATTTCATAGAATCAATGACTGAACCGGTTAATAATGAAACGAAGCTGCCATTTTTTATATTAGAATTATCAACTTGTTCAACTAAAACTGTAGGTGTATACAATTTTTCCAAACCATTTGTAATTGAATATATTTCATTTATACCTCCGATATCAGTTAGAGATATTTTATTAATAGATATATTTCTATTAGCTATCATTCCATCATTTCTCTTTATTACTCCATTTGTTGTAAACTTTCTATAACTTCCACT
>CAZFXF010000003.1:0-4193 GCA_964522965.1 uncultured Candidatus Saccharibacteria bacterium | reverse complement strand
CTTAAGACTTCATTTGCTAGTTTTCCTCCTGAAGTTATAATATCAAACTTTAAGTTTTTTAGTGTAGAAGAAGTATTTTTTGATTTTATTTCAAAAATACCTAGATTTATTTGAGAACCAGGATTATACAATACAGTTCTTGTCATAGGTGAAGCGGGAGATAATCTTGAATTAATTATTTTTGTCGAAGTACCCGTAATGACTGTACATGTATATCCTAGAGGGCAACCATTTGGCTGAATTGGTACTGGAGTACAAATATAGTTTATAGGACAGATTGGATTTGTTTGTGCATTTGCATTTTTATATCCAAACACTACACATGAGAGTAGTACTAGAGTTAAAACAAATATTTTATGGAACTTTATATTCATAAATAAAAAATAATTAATAATACAAAATAAATTATAGCACAATACACACATATTATATGTGTGTATTGTTAATATTAATTAAATTATTTATTTAATTACATTACCAGTGAGGCTAAAGTAATGACAGAGTCAAAAACTGAAGCTACATAATGCCATCCACTATTCTTTGTTACTGGAGCAGACTGTGAAATTACATTAAACTTCACAGTATAAACATCATCTCCCCACCAAATAACATCATAGTATCCAGGTTTTGCATCATTTGGAACTGTGAATGTTATAACTTCATTGTTTGAATTTGTATAATTTACAAAACCATAACTTCCGAAGTTAAAATCTCCTAGAGTTACTGGTGACTTTTTTGGATTGTTTAAAGTCAAAGTAACTTTTGTTCCTGGAGCACCTGATGCAGGATAAATTGATTTTATTCCTGGAGCAACAACTACAGCAGGTTGCAGATTTGTTCCTGTTACTGAACCTTGAGTAGTATTTTGTACACTAGATTGATTTTGTACTGTTGGAGCAATTACTTTAAATGATGGAGAAAATACTCTTACATTTCCCATTTCAATACCGATTCTTAAATCAGTATTTGTAAGCATATAGTCTTCTACTTTCCAATCATATGATCTCTTTGTAGCATCAATATAACCTGTTCTTAGTACTCCATATATATTTGGATTTGATGGAGACTGGAATATCAAAGTGAATCTAGCACTTTCAGGAACACCTGAAGCATTCCAAGATATTGTATAAGTCTCCCCTTTTGTTACTGAAGTGTTTTCAGTTACTTGTACACCAGATGTCTTATTTACAATTTTTACATCACTTATATTTGCATTAGCATAATATAATGTTTTTTCTGATACTGGTTGAGTTGGTGGTAATTTTGGTCCAACATTTGCATCAGCACCTACTGGTACTCCTAGTGGTTTAACATTACCGATACTATTATTACATCCGTACAATTTATTTAATTTTGCACGAGTCATTGGTCCAACAAAACCTGTTGCAGGAATTCCATTTTGTCTTTGGAATTTTTTCACTGCATCTTTTGTTGATATTCCAAACACTGGACTCTTTATATCTCTTTCACTATTATTTATATCTATATTTTCTTTGTCTTCTAAAAGAGTTTGTAGATTAAATAATGCTATACCAGAGTCTTTTTCTGTTGATACACCTATATCCATATTTCTAGGATCAAGATCGAAATTAAATGTATAACAATACTTTGGATCTAGTTTTGTTACACTGCTTTTTATTTCTTCTTTACCACTTGTTGTATCCTCAATTTTAAATGAAGGATTAACAGTTCTTGTTTCTATCTTTGTACATATATAACCTGCAGGACAACCAACTGGTTGTTGTGTTGCTGGTCTACATGTATATCCTGCTGGACAAGTAATTACATTTGTATTTGTTTCAGCAAATACTTCTTTCACTTGTGGCAATGAATAAGCAGCCACTGTAAGAATGGCTACTGCAAGAATATGTTTTTGATGTTGATTTAACATAGTTTGTTAATAATTTTAATAATCGCACAATACTTACGAACCTAATTTCAAACCTACTTTTAAAAGTTATTTGATATATGATCAAATATTCAAGTAGTTTATAAAAAGAAAAATCGAGCCAGTTTCCTGTGCCCGTTTTCGAGTAGTGTCTCTTGCTTATAAGAATACTACTTATATTTTTCTTTGCAATCGTAGTTATCCACAATTGCTATTTTATATTATTTTCTAGCTTCTGCTATTTCCTTTTCAATATTTGGTGGAACTACTTCATAATGATCAAATTCCATTGTTGAACTTCCTTGTCCTGAAGTCATAGAACGAAGCTGAGTAGTGTAACCGAACATCTCAGATAGAGGAACCTTTGCATGAAGTACCTTTGCTTGGCCTCTTTCTGTCATTTCTTCAATAGTACCACGCTTTGACGAGATAGAACCTGTTATATCTCCCATATACTTTTCTGGGAATAGAACTTCTACCTTCATAATAGGCTCAAGTATAACTGGTTTTGCTCTTCTAGCAGCTTCTTGGAAAGCTTGAGAACCTGCGATCTTATAAGCAATTTCTGATGAGTCAACATCGTGATATGAACCGAATGTAAGTTCACAACTTACATTTACCATTTTGTATCCTGCAACAATACCTCTATCCATAGCTTCATGTACTCCCTTTTCAACTGCTGGAATAAATTCTTGTGGGATAACTCCTCCTTTAATTGAATCAATGAATTCAAAGTCATCATAACGGCTAACATTTTTTGGAATCTTTTGACCAGGTTCAATAGGCTTCATTGGAGATATTGTAATCTTCACGTGACCGTATTGTCCTTTACCTCCAGACTGCTTGATGTATTTATGTTCAGCTTCAGCAGTTCCGAGAATTGTTTCTCTGTATGCTACTTGTGGTTTACCAACATTTGCTTCAACACCGAATTCTCTCTTCATACGATCAACCATAATTTCAAGGTGTAGTTCTCCCATACCTGCAATTAGTGTTTCTCCTGTTTCTGGGTTTGAACTTACTTTGAATGTTGGATCTTCATTTGTAAGTTTACGAAGTGCCATACCCATTTTTTCTTGATCAGCTTTTGTCTTTGGTTCAATACGAAGTGATACCACAGGTTCTACGAATTTTATTGCTTCAAGAACAATTGGATTATTTTCATCACAGAATGTATGTGAAGTAAGTGCATCTTTTAATCCTACAGCAGCTGCAATTTCTCCTGCGAAAACTTTTTTAACTTCTTCTCTCTTATCAGCTTGTAGACGAACAATACGTCCTAGTCTTTCTTTTTTTCCAGTTGTTGAGTTATATATATATGTACCTGCTTCTATTGTTCCAGAATAAACTCTAAAGAAAGTAAGTTGTCCTACGAATGGATCATTTTGAAGTTTGAATGCTAGAGCAGCAAAAGGTTCTTCATCACTTGGTTTTCTTTCTATTATTTCACCTGTATTTGGATTTGTACCTTTTACAGACTTTAGATCTGTAGGGGCTGGTAAATAATCTACAACAGCGTCAAGTACTAGTTGAACTCCAACATTTTTTAGAGCAGAACCTGTAAACACTGGGAATATTTTATTTTCAATTACCAGTTTTCTTATTTCAGCTTTTAGAACATCGACTGGAATTTCTTTTCCATCAAGATACTGTTGCATAAGAGTATCATTGTGTTCAACAGATTTTTCTACAAGTTCAGCATGATATTTTTTTGCATCAGCAAGATAAGCTTCAGGAATTTCTTTTTCTATAACATTAATTCCCTTTTCTCCATCGAAATAATAAGCCTTCATCTTTAATAGATCGATAACACCGTTGTGTTCACTTTCTGTACCTATTGGAATTTGGAATCTAACTGCTTTTTTATTTAGTCTTTCAAGGATAGATGCGTATGATCTTTCAAATGATGCACCCATTCTATCCATCTTATTTATAAAACATAGACGAGGCACATTACTTTCATCTGCATATCTCCAGTTTGTTTCTGATTGAGGTTCTACTCCCGCTACTCCGTCAAAAACCACAACGGCACCGTCAAGAACACGAAGAGATCTTTTTACTTCTACTGTAAAGTCAATGTGACCTGGCGTATCGATAACATTGAAACGAACCTTTTTTGAAACATCTTCTTTTGGCATATATGAAGGATTCCAAAAACATGTAATAGCAGCAGCAGTAATTGTAATACCACGCTCTCTTTCCTGTTCCATCCAATCAGTTGTAGTTTCACCATCGTGAACTTCACCAATCTTATGGATCATACCTGTGTAGTAAAGAATACGTTCTGATGTAGTAGTCTTACCAG
>CAZFXF010000002.1:25318-36151 GCA_964522965.1 uncultured Candidatus Saccharibacteria bacterium | reverse complement strand
CTTATGCATACTACATATATTTCGCGCTATTCACACTCGGTTTCCCTGTGACTCCGGTCTCTCGACCTTAGCCTGCAACATGCATAAACTCGTTGGCTCATTCTTCAATAGGCACGCCGGAACGGAACTGCACACTGAATACTATAAAATATTTTATTTATTTATTTCATCAAATAAAATACAAATAATATACAAAGTGCAGCCCCGCCGCGACTCCTTGTAAGCATATGGTTTCAGGTCTATTTCACCGCCCTTACCGGGCTACTTTTCACCTTTCCCTCACGGTACTAGTTCACTATCGGTCTTTGAGAATATTTAGCCTTACCGGTTAGTTCCGGCAGATTCCCCCGAGCTATTCATGTCTCGAGGTACTCAAGAACAGAAACAAAAGAGATATATTATTTTCGACTACAGGGCTATCACCTTCTGGGGCTATGCTTTCCAGCATATTCTTCTAATAATATATTTTGTAACTCTTCTACCATAAATGGTACGTTTCTGCCTTACTACCCCCAACCTTTATCGCGCTACAAGACTTTCGTCTTATCGCACGATAAAGGTTGAGTTTGGGCTCATTCGTTTTCGCTCGCCGCTACTTGCGAAATTCCTATTGGTCTATCCTCCTCCAGGTACTGAAATGTTTTACTTCCCTGGGTACGCTCTTTATCATCAAGTGATAAAGTTCTGATTAAAATCAGTGAGTTTCCTCATTCGGAGATCTCCGGATTAAAGATTGCTTAGCATCTCCCCGGAGCTTATCGTTGCTACGCCACGTCCTTCATCGCTTCTTCAAAGCCAAGGCATCCACCATATGCCCTTAAATTTCCCATTAGGAAATTTAAGAACCACAATTATTTGTCTACAACATACTGTATATATGTACAAAAAAACCCTTTCAAATACATATCATACAGTACTACCTTATCTCCAACAGCCTTCTGATTGTTAAGACTGTTGGAGTATTTAATTGTCAAATTTCAGTCATTCTGATGAACAAAAACCGCTTTCGCGGCCATCACTTACACCACTTAAAAAGCAATGTGAGTTATGGCCGTTTTGAAGTGATTTTTAACATATTTCTGTGTAAGGAGTAGTGTATACTAGTCTGTTTTTAAAGTCAACAGTATAAGTAGAATTATTGTTAATAAAATAGAAAAACCCCGATTGGGGTCTTCTATTTTATAATATTTTATTCAATAAAATATTATTCCTTATCAGAAAGTGTATGTTTTATTTTTTCAATAACTTCTGTTGCTGCATCCTTTCCACCTAGACCGAAAGCTAAACCGATAGCTAATGCACCTCCTGCAACAATTCCCATTACTATAGTTTGAATTAATGATGGTGCTATGCCTAGTTGATACAATGCTGTAAGGATAGCAAATATCCATATTGACCATCTTGTAACAACACCGAGGAAATGAGCTGACTTTACATGTGCTGCTCTTGCACTAGCAACCACCAATTTATACATTGCCTCAGCAATTATTACAGATACCATAATTACTAGTACAGCAATTATTACTTGAGGAAGATATGAAAGCACAACATCTCTCAAGAATAGATTTACTTGATTTAATCCAAGCACATCAAATGAAGCAATTAGAAATACTACTATTATAAACCACTTCACTAGTGTTCCAACAAAGTGTCCTGAATTCAAATTATGACCAGCACGCTTCATTACATCTTCTAGACCTGCATTCTTTAAAGCAGCGTCTACCTTTAGTCCTTTGAATAGTCCTTCTATTATTTTTTCTACTAGTACAGCAAGCAACCATCCAACGGCAAAAATAACTACTGAAAGTACTATAGCTGGAATAATACTTGCTACTCCATACCATACCCCTTGCAGTGACTGAGTGAATACATCACCCCAATTTTTTACATACATCATACTTTTAAGTCTTATAATTAATCCTATTTATAATAGATTAATTATAACACTAATTTTTTGGAGATAATCCTAGTTTGTCCACAAGTAAGATATGCTTTGAATCAAGTATATCTCTTACCAATTTATCATGAACTCCCAATCTATATTCAAAATCTTCTGTTTCAAAAGCTGAATAAGATAATTCTTTACCTATTTCGGCTTCTAGATTTTTTATAGCGGTATCAAGCTTTACCATGTTTATATCATCACTCACTATGAGAAGATCAACCCGAGTATCCCATTCTTGAAGAAAAACTCCTGATGCTAAAAAGACTTTTATCTTTCCAATACCATTAAATTTCTTAACCAAACTTTCATCTGCATTCAAACTTGCTACTATTAGTAGATTTTTTAATGCTAGAAAATATGGGAATTTTTGATCATAGGAATACCCGATTTCATCTACCCTTTTTTGGATATTCTTTTTCTTTTTTCTTACCGTAATCTCTTTTACAGTTATTCTCTTTTTAATTAAGCCAGTTAATATAAGTTTATTTATCTCTTTTCTAATATCTGCATTTTTTGACTTAACCCTATTTGATATTTGTTCCATAGAAAAAATATTTTCAGGGTTAAAGAGAAAAAGTCTCATTAACTTTACCCTAAGAGAACTCCCAAAGAGTTGGGTAAGTGTATCCATAGAACTTTATTTGTATTCTACCTTTCCTCCAGCCTCTTCTATCTTCTTCTTTAGAACATCTGCATCTTCTTTCTTCATTGCATCCTTTACAAGTGCTGGTGCTCCATCTACTAGATCTTTTGCTTCTTTTAGTCCAAGACCTAGAGCTTCCTTTATAACCTTAATAACAGCAATCTTTTGTTCACCTGCTGAAGCTAAGTGTACATTTACTGTACTCTTTTCTTCACTAGCTCCTGCTGAAGCTGCTGCTGGTGCAGCAACTGCTACTGCAGCTGCTGAAACACCGAATTTCTTTTCTAGAAGTTTTACTAGTTCGTTTAGATCTAGTACTGACATCTTTTCTATTGAATCTACTATTGACTGAAACTTTGCTGGAATTTCTACGTTCTCCATATATTTATAATTATTAATTTTAATTTATTTATTGCTTCTTTTTTGCTATCTGATCAAGTGCCATAACAAAACCTTGTATTGGCGAATTGATTACATTTACAAACATAGCTTGAAGAGTCTTTTGTGAAGGAATTGAAGCAATGTTCACCATCTCGGCTTTTGTCATGAACTTTCCATCAAAAACTCCTCCCAAAATACTTACTTGTCCTTTATACTTCTTTTCAAACTCATAAACTTCTCTAGCTGGGGCTATTAGATCACTACCGAATGATAGACCTAGCTCTCCAGATAACTCAGGCATATTTCCAGAATAATTTTGTGATTCTAGAGCCTTCTTTGTTAAGCTTTTCTTTGCTACAAAGAAACCTACACCTTCATTTCTGAACTTTCTACGCATATTTACTGTATCCCCTACTTTAAGACCTTTAAAGTTTACGAATACTAGAGACTTTGCATCTTTTACAATGTCCTTCAACTTGCCTAGAATTTCTGCTTTTTCGTTTTTTGTACGTGCCATTTATATAATATAAGACTGTTAATTTACTTCGTACGACCTTTATACTAAAAGGCACAAATAGTTTTTACCTAGGAAGGTCTTATTGGAATATTATTCCGTGCCTTCTGTCTTTGGCCTTTGTTCATAAACTATCATACTTTATATATACAAGTCAATTTGTATTGAACTATATTTAATCAGCTTCATATTCTTCCATTGAAGATATAATTCTTTCCATTTCACTTTGATACATTTCTTTTTCCTTTTTTGTCATTTTCTTTATATCAAACCTTGCAACAAAATGAGTGTAATTTTGTTCATTATCATCCTCTTCATCCTTGTTTTCATCTTCTGTTTTATTAAATTCTAGTTTTTTAACATAATCAGCAAAATCTTGTCTATTTTTCTTATTAATCTTTTTCTTTATTTTATCTAGTCTTTTCATATATTTATCAGATAGTTTTTTATTTATTTGTAATTTTTTAATCATAATATTTAAGCTGTCAAAATAAGATTCGGGATCAAATGGTTTATTTGATGTAACACTTTTATCCGTAATACCATCACCATCATTATCCATATATAGAACTGGGTTTATATTTAGAGAGCTTATAGTTGTACTTGCATTCATAAGTGGTGTAACAGGTAAATAAGGATATGTAGTAGAAGAGACAAGAACCATATCGCCAACGTATTTGATTATATCCATAGTAAACAAACCTATACCATTTCCTTTTAAAACAATATTGTATTTTCTATCTCCAGGTAAAACTACATTTTTGAATTCAGACAATAATGATACAGGTGCACCTATTGTGTCTTCTATAATCGGTATACCATACCATTTACCTGGGTTCTTATTGGCAACAATACCTAGATGTCCACCTCTATCATCATATATATCAATATCCACTGGTGAATATATGTATATTTCTAGTGTATTTACATTGTCGAATTGTCTTATATCCGGCTCTTCATATGAAGTATATTTCGGTAGATCAAACTCTAGTTTATCTTTATTTTTTATTTCTATAGTTTTTGTTTTATTTATTACGTTTGCAACTATATCTAAAATAGAATCTGATTCTAAAATATTGGCATGTTTAATCTCTTTTTGTTTATCTTTTTTAATATCATTTTGATTTAAATAAACATTTATTCCTTTTATATTTCCTGCTGAACCTGAAAGTACTGTTCCATCACCTTTGTTTATTCTTTCAATTTTAATTTTATTGCTAGTGTAACCAATAGATTTTGTAGTTTCATTACCCCAACCTATTATTGATATAACTTTTGTAAAACTTGGAAATTCATATTTATCAATATTATTATGAAGACTTTCAGCTAGACTAAATATTTTATTTGAAAATATTGCTGGATAGTTTGTATCTTGTTTTTTGGGCTGTTTTCTATCGTCTTTATTACTTAAAACAAAGTCTTTTAGTGAATTATAATCTGATATGTCATTTCCATACTTTGTCATATCAATTCCATTAAATTTTTGACTATAGAAAGAAACAACTGGGTTTAAAAATTTATTGAAAAATTCATATGAAGGAATTAATCCATAAGATCCAGGTATAGTCAGAGCTAATGCTCTAGCAGAACTTTCACTAGGTAATAACTTACCTATAAAGGATTGTCCTATACCGTGTAGTATTCCTAATATAGATTCTGGAGTACCAAGTTCAGGAACGGCAACCATAATTACATTTTCAATAATTTCTTCTTTCCCTCTTTTTCTTAATTCATTACCTAGTTCTTTTGCTACTAAACCTCCATTACTATGAGCAATTATCGTTATCTTTCCAGTTTTTGATCTCTTTGCTAAATCTATAGCTTGATCTATTAGAGTCAAATAACTATTTTTATACTTTGTAGGTTTTAATACAATATCTGATATGTTATACCTCCAATCATAAGCAAAAGGTAACCATTCATTTATTTTTTTATCAAAAACAATACCATTTAACTTATTTATAAACTTATCATATATACCATATACGCCATATGCTTTATCCATAACATCATTCGTATAAATTGGATATTTCGAATCAATATTTTTATCTAATTGAAGTTTATCAACATCAATATTTGAATTGGGTTCCCATAAATCATTTGTTGTTGTTCCTATTGTTCTTTTTTTATCACTATACAATCGACTTGCTTCTATTCCTGGTATAAACAATACACTTGAACAACAAATTTCTTGTTTATCTTTTATTTCATAGTTTATTTTCTTATCTTTCCAAGGAGTGTATATTACATCACCAATTACTTTGTCTTTTGGTTCAAGAGGACTACCCCACCAATTATTAATTGCATAAATTGTATTTAATGTATTATTTACAATTGATAATCTATTATCATCAAAATTAGAATCTGAAATATTTATTATATTTTGTTCTGGATCTGGACCAAAAGCATTACCTTCACCACCAATACCGAAGCCATTTTGTCCTATATTATTTCTAGCTTGAAATACTTTTATGAATTTATTTGATTCTATTGCAATATCATTTTTATCAAAATTTGAATTAATAATATTTACTATACTTTTCTTGGCTGTGATAGATTTTATATTATTTGTAAATGTAGAACTGGATATATTTAATATGCTTGATTTAGTTTCAATATTTGTATTATTAAATAAGCCATATTGTATATTTACACTTGTACTACTTATAAATATATTTCTAATATCATATAGTTTTACTGGATTATATTCACTACCTTTTATATTTAACTTTCCTCCAACATATACACCCGAGGATGAATCAAGAAAAGTAGAAGAAGCAACCATAATATCTACACCTTTATCAATTGTTAATTCAACACCGTATGGAATATCTATGTATTCATCCAAAATATAAGGACTATTTTCTTTTGTCCAAACTATATTATCATTACCACTTTGCATATCTATATCTCTAATATGTGTATAGCCATGTACATACCAAGGCATTAATATTGATAGATATAGAAATAAATTTAATAATTTCTTTTTCATACTTTTAAATATTATTAATAATAGATAAAAGTATACTTATTCGAGATAAAGAAATAATAAAGAAATTATGAAATTATAGTAAAAAATGTATTAGACAATATAAATATAATTTATTCAATATTATTTAACGATATTTAAAATAACCCTTGAATTTAAAGCACTCGCATCATTTTCAGCCAAATTAATATCCCCTGAATTTACAAAACTTTGAGTAATAAATAGAATAGCAAAACTTAAGCCTAAAATAAGCACAAAACCACCTAGAAATTTAAAAAAATTTGAATCGAATGGATTAGTCATTTGTTTATATTATATCAGTATATAAAACTATTTTTTAGTCTTATCCACATAGTTAAAAGAAAAGCAAAAACCACCCTTTCGGGTGGCTTTTGTTCCAATTATATAACCTATTGGGAGGAGATACTTTAACTATATACCTACTACGTTTGATATCAACTTCTCTAGACCGAAGTTTACATTAAACTCTTGTAGTCCAGTTGTATCATCATCAAAGTAAACCTTTGTGATTGAAGCTGAATGTATACCGTTTGTACCGTTTGTGTTATCAAGTGTACCTGAGAACACGAATGTTCTTGCTGTACCGCTTGGTACTCTGTAGTAACCAGCGTTTGTTAATGCACCTGAATCACCAGAAACTGATGCTGGAGATGTTGTAACAAAACCTGTTGTTAATGTTGTTGAAGCTGCTGTTGAAACAGTTGAGCTTGTTGCAAGAGCAACACTTGGGTTAGCAGACAAGTATAGATCAGAAGTACCTGTGTTGTTGAATGTGAATGAATATGTCAATGATGCTGTCTTTGACTTTGAGCTTCCGTTATCCAACACAGTTGCAATTGCTGACATATTTGTGATTGAAGCTCCATTCTGTAGGAATGTCATGTTGTTTGAAACAACTTCATTAGCACCACTAGCTGTAACATTTGTGAAGTTGGTGTCTATACCTACTATGTTTGTTGTGTTAACAGTTATAGATGAAGAAGCCATTGCTCCGTTTGAGAAATCATCTTGATCAGCAACATCTGCTGATACTACAAGTGTTTTCCATTCATCTTGTGGAAGATTGATTGTCAAGTTTGAGAATACTGATGATGTAGCAACAGAATCAACTTGATATGTCTTTGATCCATCAGATAGATAAACTCTCTTTAGGATTGTTGACCATGGCTTATTTCCTCCATTATCCTTCAATGTGAAAGTAAGGGTGTTGATTGTTGAAGCTCTGTTTTCTGACTTTAAGTCAAACTTTCCTAGAACTACTCCCATTGTCTCACCATTTGTTGATGTGTTAACAATTCTTGTATCAGGTGTTGAAGGAGATATTCTTCCTAGAATGTTTGCAACTGATCCTGAAGCAGAAAGAGTAGCTGTTCTTCCTGTTGTACCAGACTGAGCAACTGTACCTAGACCAATTGAATCTGTGTATCCTTTTCCATTTATAGTTCTGATTGAGCTATTTGGAACAGATACTATAACAGATACATCTGTACCAGTTACGATTTTATCTGTAACTGAAAGAACTGAACCTGAAACTACTAGTATTCTGTCTGTACCTGGTGTAATTACAGCGTTTATATTGTCAAATCTTACTAGGTAGTCTGAACCTACTGTTATTTCAGTAGCGTCAGCTGCGCTTGAAAGATTCTTTGTTGCAATAACTGATCCATTGCTATCCTTTAGAGTAACTGTACCGAAGTATAGCCATGGTCTCTGGTTCATACGAACATCGAATCTTGTAACTGCTACTGGAGCAGCTGTTGCTTGTAGTTTTACAGCAACTAGATCCTTTGTCTCACCCTTCTTTATTGTTGTATTGCTTGCGTAGCTTGAAAGTAAAACTGTGATTGATCCATCAGTTCCTGCTGGAACTGTTGTTGTATCTGGTGTAACTACTACAGGTGCTCCTGTTGTAGGAGTACATATATATCCAGTTGGACATGCAGCAGGTGTAACTGCTACTGATCCTGTACCATTAAGCTTTGCTACTGTAAGAGGTCCTACGAATCCTGTGTTTGGAAGTCCAACACTTGCCTGGTACTTCACAACTGCTGCCTTAGTCTGTTGACCAAAGTAACCCTTTTGTGCTGCTCCTGACTTTATTGAAGGAATATCAAATCCAGAATCTATAAGCCACTGTTGTAGTGCAGAAACGTCTGCACCTGTGCTACCTACTGTTAAGTACTTTGAGAAAGTATATGCTTGTGCAGCAGATGCTCCAACAAGTACCGCAGCAAGAGCAAAAATGGATGCGATAACTAATTTTTTCATATTTTATAATTTTGAATAAAAATAATTTTTCTATTACTAATAATTCTTGAAAAATTACCTTTATTTGCGAATAATTTTACTAATAACTTACTAACACTAACTTTTTGACTTTATGTATCGACATTAATCAAAAAGGTAGGTTACAAAAACTGAGGCTGAGTATCTATCATTAGCAACCGTAACTGAACGAGGAAATGCAGAAATATGTATACAGAAATACCGTATACAGATAATATAATGCCTATTTAACTGTCAACGAACCTATGCAGAACATTATATCCTTGTAGGGAGTTATCTGCAAAAAACCAATGTGGATAACTCATAATCCACCGGTAAACATTAGCATATTTGGGGTACAAAAGTCAAACAAAAACGCTAGTTCTTTATAGAGTATTTACTCCATCTTCTTTCACCCTCTTTTATGATCAAACCAAGCCTAGTTAGGTCTATAAGTTCACGTTGAATTGTCTTGGCACTACAGTCCTTTATAACACCTAAAAAGTCCTTAATTGTAAGACCAGATTGAGTCTTTAAAAGATTAATAATTTGCTCCTGTCTTGTATTCTTTTTGTCCTTTATATTTATATTCAAATATGGCTTGTTTTGGTCATTTCTATTGGACAAAACATTATTCTTATTACTATTAATTTTATCAAAACTTGATAATGAATTGTTCTTTAAACTTGGTTTTAAACCGCTCTTATAGACATCTTCTACCTTAAAGAAATCAGATGATAAAACAATGCTTTGTGTATGTCTAATGTCATTATTTTTATTGTCCAAGATATACTTCAATACCCCATTTATTTCATCAATTAAAATTAATGAATTATTATGACTCATTATGTTTGATCCACTAGCTATATTAAGCAAACTTACTAAATCGAAAGTGTTAGATAAATATCCATCTATAATGGTGTCCATATTAACTACCTTCAAATTATTCATTTGAGCTGAAATACAGACTATATCCACAGCCTTTTGTCTTATTAGCCATTTTATATGTTCATTGTCTTTTATATGATTTGTAGCTAAGAAAAGTCCTTGAGATATTTTTTCTGTCTTTTTGAATATAAAGGACATATTTTGACCAGAAGAAAAGAAGCCTAGTGAACTAAATATTTCACTATTTATATTTTTAATTTTCTTAAAGTCATCATTTGTCTCAAACATGTCTTTTAATGTATTTTATGTCCTTTTATCTTTAAAGTGTCTTTTATGCTATTTTTCTTCTATATGTCTATTATATTTATTTTTGTCCTTTTAGTAAATAATAAAGAGTATTTCAACACATGTTATATGAAGTAGCTAGAATATATATGTTATTATATGTATATAAAATTATGGCTACGAAAAATACTAATAAAAAATCTGATAAAAGCAGTTCTATAAGTAAGGGTGGTTCTGGTATTAAGAAAGAGACATCTCAAGCAATATTTGCAATACTATTTTTTGTACTTTCTCTTTTATCTATAATGTCTGCTTTTAATAGTGCAGGCAATGCTGGAGTCTTTATATACAATATCGGTAAAAAATTATTTGGTATTGGTTATTTCCTTTTCCCTATTCTACTTATAATGTTGGGTATAGCTTTTCTTAAGGGTGTTAAAAAAAGTTTTCAAATTGTTAAAACTGTAGGAGCATTATTTTTCTTTTTATCAGGTTTAGGTTTGGTTGATATATTAATTGCACGTGAAGGAGGAGCCTTGGGTCATATAATATCTGAACCTTTATTGGGTTTATTTGATACTTTTGCTTCAATTGCTTTATTATTAGCAATTTTTGCTATATCTATATTAATTACTTTTGATATTCATTTCACTATCGAACACCTAATGTTCTGGAGACTATTTAGAAAAGAACAAGAATATACTGATGAAGAGTATGAAGATGAACAGCATATAAAAAGATCTAGACATGATGATGAGGAGGAGGAAGAAGAGGCTGATGAGAATAATAATGAAAATGTACCTGCAATTGTACCTAAAGTAGATAATTTGAAGATACTTAAACCAAAAGAAAATATGGATGTTGAGGATGGTAGTTTTGCAGGTTATAGAGCAAGTTATAGT
>CAZFXF010000002.1:23590-25218 GCA_964522965.1 uncultured Candidatus Saccharibacteria bacterium | reverse complement strand
ACCGGTAAATCATATTTCTCAAACCTAGCAAAAGCACCCCATATGCTTATTGCTGGAGCTACAGGATCTGGTAAGTCTGTGACAATTCATGCAATTATTGCTTCTCTTTTATTCAGAAATGCTCCAGAAAATTTAAAGTTTATTATGATTGACCCAAAAAGAGTTGAACTTACACTTTATAATTCTATACCCCATCTATTAACCCCAGTTATTACAGATCCTAAAAAAGCTATTCTTGCTCTAAAGTGGGCAGCAAAAGAAATGAGTAGAAGATATAACATTTTAGAAAAGTATACAGTTAGAGATATTGATTCTTATCATAAAAATGTCTTAACACCAGAAGTTGAAAAATTAAAGAAGAAGGGTGAAGACACAAGTCCAGAAGATACAAAGGATATGCCTGATTCAATGCCATATATTGTAATTGTCATAGATGAATTGGCAGATATTATGCAAACATATCCTAGAGAATTGGAATCAAGTATAGTTAGACTAGCGCAAATGAGTCGTGCAGTAGGTATACATCTTATTCTTTCAACACAAAGACCTAGCGTAAATGTCATTACAGGGCTTATAAAAGCCAATGTTCCAACTAGAGTAGCTCTTCAAGTTTCATCTCAAATTGATTCAAGAACCATACTAGATGCAAGTGGTGCTGAAAAGCTTTTAGGTGCTGGAGATATGCTTTATCAAGGTGGAGAAATGGCAAAACCAGCAAGACTTCAATCTGCATATATTACTGAAGGAGAACTGAAGAAAGTTGTAAAATACCTTGCCGATACATATAAAGATGAAATTATGGGTGAGATAAATCTAATGGCACCTGAGCCTGGAAAAGACTCCGTATTTGAAGCTTCATTGGGTGATGATGAAAGTCTTGAGGAAGAAGATGATATGTATGAAGAGGCAAAACAGGTTGTAATAGAAAGTGGCAAAGCTTCAACATCATTCTTACAAAGAAAACTAGGTATTGGTTATTCAAGAGCTGCTAGACTCATAGATATTTTAGAAGAAAGAGGCATTGTAGGACCTGGTAACGGTAGTAAACCACGTGAAGTTTTGGCAAATAAACAAGAAACAACTGAAGATATACAAAATACAGAAACTGATAATATTTAATAAATAATGAAAATTACTAGAAATGAAGTTAAAAGATTGGTTAGAGTATTTATCGTATTTATATCTTTAGCTTTAGTATTTGGTTATTCTATTTATGCTACACATGACTTAATACTTGGACCTGAGATAGTTATACTTGAACCTACAGAATATTCATTCTCCACTTCTAGTGTAACTATAAGAGGTATAGCAAAAAGATCACAAGATATAATATTGAATGGTAAATCAATTACAATTGATGAACATGGAAATTTTAAAGAAGTAACACTTTTGGCAAAAGGATATAATGATTTCACTCTTATTGCTAAAGACAGATTGAAAAGACAAAAAGAATATCGACTTGAACTAGTTAATACGTTAAAATAAGCTCAGTACCCAATAGTACCCGATTATCCTTAACACAAAAAGAAAATGGCAAAAAACTCAATAAAGAAAGCGAAGGTTGTAGAAAAAGAACAAGATATAGCAGAACAAGAAATAGGAGAAAACTACGAAGACTCTAACGAAGA
>CAZFXF010000002.1:0-23490 GCA_964522965.1 uncultured Candidatus Saccharibacteria bacterium | reverse complement strand
GAACTAAGTTTGGAGATGAAGCAATAATGAAACTTGGTGAAAAACCAAAGGTTAATGTAAATGCAATTCCAACTGGTTCAATAGGTTTAGATTCAGCTCTAGGAGTAGGAGGAATGCCTAGAGGAAGAATAATAGAGATATTTGGTCCTGAATCATCAGGTAAAACTACCCTTTCCCTTCATGTTGTAGCTGAAGCACAAAAGAAAGGTGGTATATGTGCTTTTATCGATGCAGAGCATGCTATGGATCCTGAATATGCAAAAAGAATTGGTGTAAAAACTGATGAGCTTTTTATTTCTCAACCTGATACAGGAGAACAGGCACTAGAAATTGTTGAAAGTCTTGTACGTTCAGGAAAAATGGATGTAATAGTTATAGACTCAGTTGCTGCATTAACTCCAAAAGATGAAATTGAGGGAGATATGGGGGCACATCATGTTGGGAAACAAGCCAGACTAATGTCTCAAGCACTTAGAAAGCTAACAGGAATAGTTGCAAAATCAAAGACTGTAGTTATATTTATAAATCAAATAAGAATGCAGATTGGCGTTATGTTCGGAAACCCAGAGACAACTCCAGGAGGAAAAGCTCTAAAATTCTATACTTCTGTTCGTCTTGATATAAGAAGAATAGCTCAGATTAAAAAAGGTGAAGAAATAATGGGAGGACGTGTAAGAGTAAAAGTAGTAAAGAATAAAGTCGCTGCCCCATTTAGACAAACTGAGTTTGATCTTATGTACAATGAAGGGATATCACAAGAAGGTGAAATAATTGCTCTTGGAGAAAAGATGGGCTTTATTACAAAGTCAGGAAATTCATATTCTTATGGTGAAGAAAAACTAGGAAGAGGTTATGATGCTACAAGACAATTCTTGAAAGAAAACCCTAAAACTCGTGAAAAGATACTTGGAGAAATAAGAGTAAAACTTGCAGAAGAGCTATAAAGAGGCTAAAATCCCTAAATACATTATTTTTAAGGATTAATATCCAAGAGTTAAAGCCATGTCAATGCTAGAATACAATGAAGTAGTTGAGAGAAAGTATATTATACTTGATGGTCAGCCATATGAGGTAATATCATCTCATGTATTTAGAAAACAACAAAGAAAGCCAGTAAATGCAACAAAATTAAAGAATATGCTTACTGGAAAAGTAACTGAGTACTCTTTTCACCAATCAGAAAAAGTTGCTGAAGCAGAAATTGATACAAAAGAAGTAAAATATCTATATAGTAACCGTGGTGAATTCTGGTTCTGTGATCCAAAGGATCCTAGCAAAAGATTTGGTATTAGTGAACAAATTACAGGTCCACAAATACACTATATAAAGCCTAATACTCTACTTGAACAAAGACTATTCGGAGAACAGATAATTGGTTTTAAATACCCTATTACAGTTGAATTAAAAGTTACAGAGGCACC
Source organism: uncultured Candidatus Saccharibacteria bacterium (assembly GCA_964522965.1). GTDB lineage: Bacteria > Patescibacteriota > Minisyncoccia > Phycocordibacterales > PALSA-1337 > CAIOGI01. Next base: position 22,069 of record CAZFXF010000002.1, on the reverse strand, counting down.
ACCAAATGTTAAAGGAGATACTGCTACTGGCGGAAGCAAGTTAGTAACCCTAGAAACAGGCGCTACAGCCAATGTACCATTATTCATAAATGAAGGAGATATATTGAGACTCAATACTGAAACTGGTGAATATAGAGAAAGAATGAATAAATAGTAATTATTTATCACAATGAACAAAACAAAAACCACCTCTCGGTGGTTTTTGTTTTGAGACTCTATTATTATCTAGCTACGAATGGTAGTAGACCTATAAATCTAGCTCTCTTTACTGCTTCAGATAGTTGTCTCTGGCTCTTTGCAGAAACACCTGTCTTTTTTCTACTGATTATTCTTCCGTGAGGATTTAGAAATTTCTTTAGGATTTCTGTATCTTTATAATCAATATGTTTTATATTATTTTGTAAGAAGTAACACTGCTTTGTCATTGTGATATTTTATTATTATTAATTTAGAATGGTATATCGTCTGGGTTTATTTCTTCTTCAGGATAATCAATTGTGTCTGCTGGTACATCCTTTGAATCGTCTGAACTTGGTTTTGAACTAGACTTTGAACCTGTTTCTTTTGATTCGCTTGAACTACCTGCTCCACCTGATCTTTGTCCAAACTGTATACGATCTGCAACTATTTCAGTTCTATATCTCTTTTGTCCATCAGTACCATCCCAACTTCTTGTTTGTAATCTACCTTCAACAAGTAAACTACTTCCCTTTTTTAAATATTGAGATGTTGTTTCTGCTTGTCTTCCGAATACTACAACATTGTGATAATCGGTACTCTCTTGTCTTGCTCCACTTTTATCTTTCCAAACTCTATTTGTTGCTACACTTAGAGTTGTAACTTTTATTCCTGAAGGAAGAGCTTTTGTTTCTGGATCTCGAGTTAAATTTCCTATAATAATTGCTTTGTTTAAATACATTGTATGTGTGATTATCTTATAATATTAAGCTTGTTTCACCATTTCATCAATGCTTTTATCTATATCAGGAGTTATTGCTGGAATATCACCTTCTAATACTTCTGGATTTACTTTTTCTGTTTCAACCTTATCTTCTGATAGTGTTGGAGCAGCTTTCTTTCCTAGATAAGTATTTTCTTTTACTGTACTTATAAGAAGGAATCTTAATACATCATCATTTGATTCAAAAGACTTTTTGATTTCAATAATATCTGATGTTTCTACTTCGAATTTAAACCAACCAAAGTATCCTTCTGTAAACTTATGATTCTTTGCTCCTATTTTCTTTGTCATTGAATATGCCAAAGGTCTCTTTTCTGGAGCTTCTTCACCTATCATTTCTCCTTTCTTTTTGAGAATTATATCCTTTAGAGAACTTGCTATATCAGCAACTTTCTCCTCTGGAATAGAAGATATAAGAAAGTACCCAATTTCATATATCCCCTTTTTCTCATCACGAGAAACTTCTTCTTTTATTGTACTCATATACTGTTATGTATTTCGTGAATAGCAATCCGCTTTGATATATAAGCATATACCGCGGAGCATGGCCGTGCACAGCCAGGGCTAGTCACATTTCTATTAAGCTTTTAATATGCACGTAAAGACACATTAACATATTGATATAAAGAATCAAGCATTGTTCTGATGAGCGAGCTTATTCAATTTTATATATTAAAGATAAAGAAATTATAAAAAAATTATGAAATTTTAATGAATTTATTTCTAGACAATGAAAATTTAATTATAACAATACTAAATTAAGATTTTTTACCTGTTTTAATTTAAATCAAATACTACTTTCGAATAAAAAGTGGACTTTCTGGCATCTTAGTATTCTCTACAATGTCTTTTATTTTATCACTTGTACTTGGTAGTAATGGTTGAAGTAGTATAGCAATTTTATATAGCTCTATACTTAGTTCTTTTATTACCTTTTCCCCTTTTTCTTTTTCAGTCTTTATTAATTTAAATGGTTGTTCTATTTGTATTCTTTTATCAGCTTTTTGAACTATATTCCAAATGATATCGCAAGCTTTATTTATTTCAAATAAATCAAAACTTTGTATATATTTTTCATAATCAGATTCTAGTCTAATATCAATATTTTTATATTCAATTTTAATTCCATTATCAACTACCATTTTCATTACTCTACTTACGAGATTTCCAAGGCCATTTGCTAAATGTGCATTATATGCCTCTTTGAACTTATCCATAGTAAAAGGACTATCTTCAAAAGGATTAATTTCACGTAACATAAAGTATCTTAGCGCATCAGTTCCATATTCATTTATTACTTCTATCGGATTAACAACATTACCTAGAGTCTTGCTCATTTTAAGTCCACCCTCGCCTGTTATAAAGCCATTTATGATTATTTGTTTTGAATTAGGAAGTCCTGCACCCATAAGCATAGCTTGCCACATAGCAGACTGTTGACGATTATTATCCTTTCCGCAGTACTGAACCACCCCACCTGTATCGATCCACCACTTTTTAAATTTATCTTCATCATCTGGCCAACCAATGCAAGAAATATAGTTTACTAGTGCATCAAACCAAACATACATAACATGATTATCATCACTTGGAACTGGTACACCCCAAGGCATTTTTGACTTTAATCTAGAAATACTAAAATCTTCTAGTCCGCCTTTTACAAATGACTTTGTTTCATTAAATCTTGATTCTGGAATAATGAATCCTGGATTACTTTCATACATTTTTAAAAGCTTTTCTTGAAACTTTGAAAATGCAAAGAAATAATTTTCTTCATCTATTTCTTCTATTGCTAAACTGGGATGAATACTACATTTTCCCTCGACCAATTCCGATTCTGTTTTTTCAAGCTCACAACCTACGCAATATTTGATCTTATAATTCTTTTTATAAATATAACCATTTTTATCGCATCTTTTCCAAAATTCTTGGGCAGAATATATATGATTTTTATCTGTGGTACGGGAAAAATGAGCTTCGGGTGAAAAACCAATAAGTGGGAGTAGGTTTTTAAAATTCTCTGCATGCATATCAACATATTGTTGTACGGGAATATTGTTTAAGCTAGCATTTCTATATACCTTTAAACCATGTTCATCTGTTCCTGTATTTATAAAAACATCAAAACCTTGAATCTTTTTATATCTAGCTATTGCATCTGCACGAATAAATTCCATAGCGTGACCAACATGTGGTTCAGCATTTACATAAGGTAGTGTTGTTGTTATATAGAATTTATTTTTCATTTATTTATTTTAAAATTTCAAAAGTGATAAAAATTCTTTTTCATCTTTAAATGGGCCAACTATGGCAAGATTCAACGTCTTTTCAATGAAGATTTCATTTGCTAAATCCTTTATTTGTTTTGAACCTACTTTATTTATTTCTTTTAATTTTTCTTCTGGAGTCTTTATTTCCTTTTTTAATAATTCTTGGAAAGCCACATAGTCTGCTCTAGAATCAGAAGTTTCAAGCCCTAAAGCAGTACCCCCAGATATAAAGTCTTTTGCTTTTTTTAATTCCTGTTTTGAAATAAGTTCATTTTTTAACTTATTTATTTCTAACATTATATTTTCAATAGCAATTTTTACACGTGTATTATCAACTCCAGCTTTTATAGATAAATAACCATGATCAGTAAAAGAACTTTGACTTGAATTTACATAATAACAAATACCTAGATCGTCACGCATTTTTGTAAACAATCTTGAACTCATACCTTGTCCCAATATTGTATTTAAAACAGACATTATTGGACCTCTTTTATCCTTTATATCAAAACTTCTAAAACCAAGAACGATATGTGTTTGACTTGTATCTTTATATTTAATTCTTATTTGGGGTTTATCCTGACTTTCTTTTACTGGGAGTTTTTCTTTATTTTTTGTAACTGGAATATTTTTAAATAATTTCTCTACAGCCTTTATTACCTCTTTTTCTTTTATATCCCCTGCTACGACTACAATTGTAGACTCGGCAACATAATGTTCCTTTCTATACTGCAAAAAATCATTTCTTGTAAATTTCTTTATATTATCTTCGGGACCAATAACATGCCAACCTGCTGGTGTGTCACCATATAAAAGACCTTCGAATTCTTGTTCAACTTGATATTGAGGTAAATCTTGATACATCTTTATTTCTTCTATAATTACCCCTTTTTCTTTTTCTATTTCTACTTGTTCAAATAGTGGATTAAGATAAATATCAGAAATAATATCCAAAGCTTTATTTAAATGTCTATTTTCTACTTTTGCATAATACCCTGTAAATTCTGTTGATGTAAAAGCATTGTAACTTGCACCCAAACCATCAAGTTCTCTTGATATAGAAATAGCTGTAGGACGCTTTGGTGTTCCTTTAAACATCATATGTTCAAGGAAATGGGAAAGGCCGTTTATATCCTTTGTTTCGTACTTTGAACCAGTTTCTACCATAGCCATGACAGTTACAGCTGGATTCCCTTTCATTGGTACAGTTATTATCCTTAAGCCATTCTTGAGTGTGGTTTTCTTGAATTTCATAGTGCTAATTTAGCATATTTTATTTATTTTTGCTTGATATAAGCACAATTATTGTTAAAATATAAGGATGCTTGATGATACAAATGACGAATTTATACGACAAATACTAGAAGCTCAACAGGAGGTACGTGATGGCAAGGCAATGTCTGGAGATTTAGATGAGCTTGCAGAATTAATAGATACCACTACATAAGATCTTTCTTATTAGTTTTATAGTATTTCCATGTCTTAAAAGTCCAAGATATGATTGTACTGCCTCATATTTACCCTTCTTTATTTTTATATTCTTAAACATTCTTCTCTTTGTAGAGGTTCTTAAAACTCTATGTTTAGGAAAATGTACCCAACCCAAATAATCTACACCTGAAGAAATAGTCTTAATTGAAACTTTATCAGGATGTAAGGATAATTTTAATTCATCAAATAAAAACTTGTTTATTTGCGGTAAAAGATTTTCAAGATAATATTTGTCATCAGACATAATTACAAAATCATCTGCATAACGAATATAATATTTTACTTTTAACTTATGTTTGATAAATTGATCAAACTTATTCATATAAATATTTACCAGGAGTTGAGATGTAAGATTACCTAAGGGTAGACCAGTTCCTACTTCATTTGAATAGAAACTATTTATTATTTGTGATAAAAGCCATAAAATATTTTTGTTTGGAATATACTGAGTCAATATATTGAAGAGTACATTTTGATTAATTGAAGCAAAGAATTTCTTAACATCACATTTTAAAACCCAAACGGTTTTTGTGTGATTCTTAGACACTTTTTGATGAAAGGTATTAAATCTTTTTATGGCTTTATGACTACCTTTAGATAGACGACATGAAAAGGAATCTGGGATAAATGTTTTATCAAAAAATGAATATATTTTAATATAAATTGCTCGGTGAAGTATTCTGTCTCTAACACAAGCTTTATGAATATTTCTTTTTTTAGGATCAGAAACTATAAATGCTTCATATTTATTGTGAAGATAAATCTTATTCTTTAAATCTAGGTGTAGATCTAAAAGATTATCCATTAGATGTAATTGAAATATTTGTATATCTTTCCTATTCTTTTTACCTTTTATAAATTCGTACCAACCAGCAAGTAAATTTTCTATGGAAATGATATCATCGTAAGTATGAATAAATTGAATAAAACCCATAACGATAATGTTACCCCCCCCCCGAACAATTTTACCAGTGTTAGAGAAATTAAAAGCTGTATATATTTTATGGCATGAGTGCCATAATGGAATTCCAAAATCACAGAAGTATTCTTTAGGAAATAGGATTGATTTAATCTTTATTGAAATAATTGAAATGATAGCTTCATCTGCCTTCTCAATACGAACTGAAAAAGTTCCATATATTAAAGTAGCAATAAGAAAATTAGACACTCTTAAAATACTATTAATGGTTCTTTGGGAATCAAAAGGATTAGATAATAAGAAGTATATAGCCCTGTCTGAAAAATTATATGAAATTGGTAGGAATCTTGGAGGGTGGTTGGGGCAAATAGTAAAACAAAACTCTCCCTCCAAAGATAACCCTGGACGAAGAGAGAAATGAAGTGAGTTGCGAGACGGAGAGCCGGGTTGTTGTCGTTCCAATCGTTGTCAGTCCAGTTCCAGTTGAGGATCACCTTGTCGTCGTTCTCGTAGAGATACGGGACGTTGAGGTTACCATTGCGGTTCCGCACGATACGTACAAAATACCTTCTATGCCACCACCCTTCGAATGCTCTCAGGGTTGAATCGTATTTGGCATCATAATGCCCTAGTACTTTGCACCAAGTAGCTTCTTTTTTGAAGTGTCTTCATATGCCACCCTATCTGAAGCCGTGACCGCAGATGTTCTCGGCGTATGGATACTGGATTCGGCCGCTGGAAGCCCGAGAAATTTCAAAGCCACCTGCATGATTCGCCTACTACCGCAATTATCTTATCATAAATATAAAAATTGAAACCCCATACTTTCGTACAGGGTTTGAATGTTTGCGGCAGTTCATTCTTTACCGAGTGGTTTGACCACCAGATTCGAAGTGCAAAGGCCAGAGTACAGAGAGCGTACAGTGACTTAGGCCATAGTGCTACTTGCGAGACGGAGAGCCGGGTTGTCGTCGTGCCAAGCGTCGTCAGACCAGCGCCAGTTGAGGAGCACCCTGCCGTCGTGCTCGCAGAGACACGGGACGCAGAGGTCACCATTGCGGTACCGCACGATACCGGCCCATCCGAAGACTACTTTTCCTTTGAAGTGTTTCCTGAAAAAGGCGATGCCTTTCTTTTGGATTTCTTCCAAGTCGCGCAGTCCGAGGCAGGTTTTCAGCGTGTCGGTCTTTTTGAGATGGTTGTAGATCTTGTTTCCTTCGATATACTTTCCATCCTTCTGACCGTAGTGAAGCCATTGCTCGATTGCCGAAATGTCGTATTCGGCAGGTCCGACGCTTTCCAACTCCGGATGCATCACTTCTTTCATCCAGTCGGGGTACGACGGACGAATGGAGCGATCGACGAGGATGATGGAGTCGATTATAGGTTCAGGGGCGGGAACTGGTTTTTCTTTCAGAACCAATTCAGCTTCACTACGTTGCAACCTTCCAACCTGTTGGAGGTTATCTCCAGTTGAAAGCCACTCTAGAAGTGCATTCCCCTCACCTGCGCGACGAAATGCAAATGCCAATTTCTGACCTTGACTCTGACCGAAGTCGAACTCGCTATTATTCATAGCCTGTCCTTTTTTTGTGAGCTCGCTCTGTTAAGAGCATGCTCGATTGTTTTCGCTGGACTCTTCGCCACAGCAGAAATAGCATTTCGATGTCCTATTTCTATTTCAAACTATACTACACCTTGAGGTACTTTGTCAACTCTTCTATACTTACCCTCTCCTGTTTTCCAGTATCTCTATTTCTCACAGTTACTCCTGCATTTTTTTCTATAGTATCAAAATCTATTGTCACACAATATGGTGTACCTATTTCATCTTGTCTTCTATATCTTTTTCCGATATTTCCATTATCATCAAAAACCACACCGCTGATATCTTTTCTGAGCATGTTATATACTTCTTGTGCTTTCTTTACTAATTCTGGTTTATTCTTTAATAAAGGAAAGACTGCGACTTTAACTGGAGCCACCTTTGGTGAAAACTTCATATAAACTCTCTTTTCTCCATCTATTTCATCTTCTGTATATGCATCTGAAAGTACAGCTAGAACAGTTCTCTCTACTCCAAATGATGGTTCTATACAATGTGGTATATATCTTTCTTTTGTCTCTTCATCATAATATGAAAGATCCACTTTACTTGCTTCACTATGAGCTTTTAGATCAAAATCAGTTCTATATGCTAAACCATATAATTCTTTTTTACCAAAAGGAAAATCAAATTCAAAATCTATTGTTCTCTTTGAATAATGAGCACGGTCACCATCTGGTATTTCAAGTTCATGAACATGACTTTTATTTAAACCAATATCATTTGTAAAAGCATGTATTTCATTTACAAAACTTTCAAATGTTTGTTTCCATTCACTTGGTTTTACGAAATATTCTATTTCCATTTGCTCAAATTCTCTTGAACGGAATACAAAGTCACGAGGAGCAATTTCATTTCTAAATGCTTTACCTATTTGAGCCATACCAAAAGGTAGACTTGGGTGAATACTATCTATTATATTTTTAAAATTAACGAACATTCCTTGTGCTGTTTCAGGACGAAGGTATGTTATTGATTCATCACTTTCTATTGGACCTGCATTGGTCTTGAACATCATATTGAATTGTCTTGCTTCACCTAGTTCCCCACCACAATCAGGACATTTCTTTGCATTCTCTAGTTGATCAGTACGGAAACGATGTTTACATTTTTTACATTCAGATAAAGGATCTGAAAATCCTGCAACGTGTCCGCTAGCTTTCCAAACATTTTGATTCATCAATATACTAGCATCAACACCATAGATATCACTTCTATCTTTAACAAATCTTTTCCACCATATTTGTTTTATATTATTCTTCAACTCAAGACCATAGTGAGCAAAATCCCAAGTACCTGCGAGACCACCATATATTTCTGAACCTTGAAATACAAAACCCCTTCTTTTACATAAGGATATGATCTTTTCCATCTTTGTTTCTTCTGGTTTCATATTTATTTTATTGAATTCTTAATTCTTATAATTATATCTTTTAAAATCGGTAGGTCATTTTTAACTGTATTCCAAACAACATTTTCATCTATTCCCCAATATTCATGAACTAAAATATTTCTCATTGCCATTATTTCTTTCCACTCTACATCAGGATAATCTTCTCGAACTAAATCATAAATATTTTTAACTGCCTCACCTATGATTATGAAATTCATCATTATTGCATCATTAACTTGAGAATTATTTTTTAGTTGTTTAGCAGAAGTAATATTTAAAATATAAGCTTCTATTTTTTCTATAGAAGATAAAACATCTTGAATAAATAAATTTATATTTCTTATTTCACTCATACAATTATCATTTGCTTCAAGATATTATCTTTTATTAGTGGTTTTAATCCATTTTTAATAACCAAATCAACTTCTTTTTGAAGTATACTTTCTAGATAGAATTTAATACGTGCAAAACCTAACATACCAATGTTTTTATTATTATTTAATTCAATAACAATATCTATATCACTATCTGGTTTAAAATCATCCCTAGTTAGTGAACCAAAAAGGGCAATTTCTTCAATTCCATAAGTATCCTTTAGATAAGCCTTGCTTTCAGCAATTTTTCTTTTTACTGTTTCTAATTCAATTGACATGTTGGGATTTTATCATCAATTAGCTTACTTTACCACCATTTCATCACCGTTTCTATATGCTGGATCTGAACTAAAACTTGTTGTTAGAGGTATTTGATTGCTTATTAGTGGTACATTTGTAAAGTCATCTTGTCCTGTTAGAGTAGTTTTATTAATCAAAACTGGTGCTGAATTTACTTGAGAAATACTTGGTGTAAATGATATTTGGAAAGCTACTTGTCTTCTATGACCATTTCTTAGAGTTTGTGTATCTACATTTCCAATATTCCAAACTATTTCATGTGTATTTGGGTTATATTGTATATCTTCATCACTTGGGCTAGTTTTACCAACGAAGTTTACATAAACAGGTAGTGAAGATTTTACTTCTGCACCCGAAATTGTATTTACCGTATTATCAACTGTCCATATTACAGTGTAAGTTGTTTCTTTTTCTGCTTTTGGTGGTACTGGACCTGTATTTTGGAAAGGGCCTGTATTTCTTACTATTTGTGAAGATATATTTAAATTTGAAGAAAGTTTAACTTTTCTACTTGCACCTGAGGCTATTTTTTCTGGAACATTTGTCTCACTCAGTCTCTTTCCTGAAACACTTACATCGATTTTTATACCTGGGTTTGTAATTCCTTTTGCATCACTTTTTTCTTTTGGAATTATATTGAAACTTACCTTTCCACTTCCACCTGCAGGTATACTTGATAATTCTTCATTTGTAATTTTATTCCAAACTATTTCATTATCTGCTGATTTAAAATTTCCTTTATCTGGTGACACAGAAATTTTATCATAAGCATTTCCTGATAACTTTACATGAATTTCAGCATCATTTACAGGAACATCAAGATTATTAAACCAAGTTACAGAAACATTTTCTGGTCTATCAAATGATCCAATATATTCTGTATTTTCAACATTATTATCTATATCTATTCCTACATCCAAGAATGGCTTTCTAATACTTATTTCTTCAGAATAAGATACGAATTCTGTACCTATAGTATTTGATACATTTTTATTTTCTGAACCTATTTGAAATCTAAATACTCTAGTCTCATCATTTTGACCTTGAAGTTTTCCCTTTATTACAACCGTTCTTTTTCCATTTGGTGGTATATCTCCAATATTCCATGTAGTACTATCACCTACAGTCTTTGGTTCTGAAGAAATATATTCAAAGCCAAATGGATAAACTGCTTTTAAAATTAAATTTTTTATTACTTCATTTGAATTTGAACTGATATTTACTTTCATTTCAAATTGCTCACCTGCTGTAATTTCTTTATATGAATCTACAGTTAGTGAAAGTGGTGAAGAGTTTATTATTACTTCAAAAGTCTTTTGCTTTTGAAATACTGCACTCGAACCATTTACTCTATATGAAATAGTAACTGCCATTTCTTTTTTACTATTCTCTTCTCCATAAAGTACTGCACTAACAGTTTTTTGACCTATTCCTCCAGGCTTTATATCGCCAACCAATTCCCTATATTGTTTTAATTCTTTTGAAGTATCTACTACATCAACAGCTCCAGATGGAAAATCTACAGCCATATCTACTGTATTTAGTTGAATATTATTTTTATTAAATACTTGAATATCAAAACTAGCTTTTGAACCTCCTGCTACGGATATAGGTCCACTAACGGTTATATCTATATTGTTTGCAGATACTATATTTGCTCCATTAAAAAATAAATAGGCTCCTATACCTAAAGCAATAATAAAAAATACTAGTGATCCTATGAAAAATTTATTAAAAAAAGACATAGAGTGATCATCATACTCTTTTGTCATTTCTATTTCTTGTTGATCATCATTTGGGTGTTCCCAATCAGTTTTTATATCACCAAGCTCTTTTTTTAGAAAACGTAGTCTTCTTTTTGTGCGTATCTCTGGAGATGTCCTTGAATATAAAGACTTTTTTAATTCTTCTATCTTGCTTTTATCCTCAAAGTTCATAGCAATATTGTAACATAATTACATAAATTTTGGTCTATTTACATATCGCTTTCCTTTATTGCTCTATTAATTTCATTAATTAAAACTTTCTTATTTTTTTCAACTATATCAATTATAGCTTGATCAATTAAATTACTTGAGACTATATTATTTAAGTCTTGATTAGATTTTATATAACCAAGATTATTTAAAATCCTAAAAACGGTTAGACTTTCTAAACAAAATAATGCATTTGAATCTACCTTATTTAAAGATAAATATTCAAAAAAGTTATATACAATATCAAATAACTCTTCATTTTTCTCTTCACCATGCAATAATCTTTTTAAAAGATTTAAAATCTTAAGATAAACTATGGTTTTATCTTTATCTAGTTTCTTTATATTTTCAATTTCTTTTGCTCCAGTTATTCTCCAAACCTCTTTCCCCTTTACCAAAGAAAAAGTCGCCATATTATAGTCTTGAATATGGTATCTAAGTTTTGAAGATAAAGTTCTTACACCAGAAGCAGTTCCTGATACTAAACCTAGCTCTCTTGTAAAGATATTTATAAACTTACCTGTTTCTCCATAAGAATTGCTACCTAGTACAAAACCACTAGTTGTATATATGTGGTGCGACATCTCCTCCGATAAAAGATATATCTGATAAACCTGTAGACTTCATTATGTGATCTTTATATTTTTTAATTGCATTTGCATACATATAGTCTTCACCTAGTTTTATCTTTATTATTTTATCTACTGTTAGTTTATTCTCTTTTCGCATATCTTGAATTATACGAATTACTTCTCTCATTTCCCCTTCTATTTTTAATTCTGGTGTTATATTTGTATCTAGATTTACTTCACCCTCTATATTTTTATCATTTACTACTTGTTTAACATTTATTTCATCTTTAATAATATCTATAAGATTATTATCTTTTGGTAAATCTAGTTTTATCTTTAACTTTGCAAGTGGTTGTCTTACATTTATCTTTGCTTTCATACGAGCTTCTAGTGCTGTGGTTGTAATAAGTCTTACCTTATTCATATCTTCAACTAGATTTTTATTTATTTCCCCTGCTGTAGGCCAAGATTCAAGATGTACACTTTGTTTTTCACCCTTTAATCTTTGATAAATATCTTCGGCTATAAAAGGCATAAATGGAGCAATTAATTTTGCAAAATCAATAAGAACCATTCTTGTCGTATAAAGAGCGCTATTTTTATCATCCTTATCTTCACTCTTAAATCTATCTCTTGAACGGCGAATATACCATACAGATAAATCATCTATGAAGTCTGATATAGGTCTGCTTGCTCTATCAATTTCATATTTTTCTAGGTTTGTTGTTATATCATTATTTACTTGATTGAGTCTTGATATTATCCATAGATCTAGAGGATTTTTAATATCAAGTTTTTTTGGAATATCATTTCCACTATACATTTCATAAAAAGTAATAACATTGTTTAATCTTCCTATATTTTTCTTTACTATTTCATCTACAAGTTTTTCACTAAATCTAACATCCTGACTTCTTACAACAGGTGAAGACATAAGGAAGTATCTAGTAGCATCAGCACCAAATTTATCCAATACTATTTTTATATCTGGATAATTCTTTTTACTCTTACTCATTTTTTGTCCATCCTCAGCAAGAACAAGACCATTTACTACTACATTTTTATATGGAGTTTTTCCAAAAAGACCAGTGCCTAAAACCAACATAGAATAAAACCAACCTCTTGTTTGATCCAGACCTTCAGCAATAAAATCAGCGGGATAACCTTTACTCTTTTTAAAATATGAAGATAAACCTGTTTGAGGATTGAATTCATTTTTATAAAATGGATAATGAGATTCACCGAAAGGCATAGATCCTGATTCAAACCAACAATCAAAAACTTCTTTTACTCTTACCAGTCTATTTCCCTCTTTTGAATATAGTTTTACTTCATCAATATATGGTCTATGAAGTTCAAGTTCAAAATTTTCATTGTGAGGCATTACTTTGAAATCAAGTTTTTTACATTGTGCATGTCCAATAAAATCAGCTTTAATATCTGATTCTATAAGTTCTTTTGTAGAAACCATTCTTGCCACTGCATCAAGTAACCATGAAGTAGTATCATGGCTAACTATCAATATATTTTTACCTTTATATTTATTATCTAGTTCATATAGTATATTTCCACATCTCCTTCTTATATCAGTAAAGTTCTCTCCATTTGGTGGTGTCTTTGTAAAATATTCTTTATCATTTTCAAAAAAACTATGATATTCGTCAATTGTCTTTCCATCAAAGTCTCCAGCATTTATTTCTGCTACTCTTTCATCATAAATAATATTTTCTTTTGGGATATTTAAAGTCTTATTTACAATTTCAAAAGTTTCCATTGTACGAGCAAATGGAGATACTATTACCAAATCGATATTTTTATCTATTAGAGTTTTTGCTGTTTTTTCTACTTCAATTTTTCCAAGTTCAGTTAAATGACTCTTTCCCCCATGATCTCTTGTACTCATCTTTAACTTTGTATTGTGTAGTGATTGACCATGTCTCATTACATAATAGTTATTATTTGAAACTGCATGATCATGCATTTCTTTTACTGAACCAAAGACATAACATCTATCTGTTTTTTCATCTTTCCAGACAGGAATTGGTGCTCCCCAAAAACGTGAACGAGATATTGCCCAGTCACGAGCACCTGAAAGCCAGTTTCCAAATCTACCCTCACCCACTTCCTTTGGTATCCAATTTATTTTTTTATTTTCTGAAACTAGTTTGTCTTTTAAGTCAGTAACTTTTACAAACCATGATGAACTAGCATAGTTTAGTAATGGAGTCTCACATCTCCAACAATGAGGATAAGAGTGGATTAATTTTTCTTTTGCAAAAAGTAGACCTCTATGTGCAAGATTTTTAATTATTTCAATATCTGCTTTTTGATGGCTTTCTATACCCTTTTCTTTATCTTCTTTTGTGTCTTTAGGTTTTACATTTTGACCTGCAAAGTCTGTAACTTCAGGCTTGAATAGACCATTTGTACTCACATGTTGTATAAAAGGTAAATTGTACTTTAGTGATAATTCATAATCGTCAGAACCAAATGCTGGAGCAATATGAACAATACCTGTTCCACTATCACTAGTTACAAAACTAGCTCCATAAACTTTAAAACCGTTATTTATATTATTTATTGTTTTATCATTTATATAATAGTCAAAAACAGGTTTATACTTTTTACCAATTAGTTTATTTCCTGCAATCTTTTCAACTACAGTATAGTCTTTCAAAACTCCCTTCAAACTATTTGCACGTATTTCTGCAATAATAAAATACTCTTCACCGATCTTAATTTTTAAATATGTAAAACTAGGGTTTATAGCCAAAGCTACATTTCCTGGTAGTGTCCAAGGAGTTGTTGTCCAAGCTAGTATATATGTTTTTACTTCATCAATTAATTCAAACTTTGCATAAACAGAAATATCAGTTATATCTTTATATCCTTGACCAACTTCAAAGTTTGAAAGCGTTGTCTCACATCTTGGACAAAGGTTCATTGATTTGAAACCTTCATAAATTAATCCTTTTTTATATAGACTAGAAAAAGCCCACCATACTGATTCTGTATAGCTTGCATCCATTGTCCTGTAGTCATTATCCATATCTACCCAACGACCTAGTCTTGGAATTATTTTTCTCCAGTCATCGGCATATCTCATAACACTTTCACGAGCCTTTGCATTGAATTTATCAATTCCATAATCAATAATATCTTTTTTTGAAGCTAGTCCTAATTCTTTTTCAATTAGATTTTCAATAGGTAATCCATGACAATCCCAACCCCATCTTCTTCTAACCTTATACCCTTGCATGGTTTTATATCTAGGAATAATATCCTTTATTGTTCCTGGAACTATATGCCCATAGTGTGGTTCTCCTGTAGCAAATGGTGGTCCATCATAAAATACAAAATCACCTTTTGGACTCTCTTTTTCCAAACTCTTTTTAAATATTTTATTTTGTTCCCAAAATGCGAGTATTTTTTCTTCTTTTTGTGATACTTCTGATTTTTGGCCTATTTCTTGAATATTTTTACCCTCTTCTTTCATAAAAGACATTTTAGCATTTTTACATCCTTTCTGGAACTTTTATACCAAGTATATACAAACCATTTGCCATTACATTAACAAAAGCTTTTGTTAAACACACTCTATATGATGATATTTTATTTTCTTTATCTATTATTTGATTATTTGCATAATATGAATTAAATTCCCCTGCCAAGTCTGTAAGATAAGAAGTAATAAGTTGCGGAGCATATTCTGTATTTGCTCTATATACAATTTCAGAAAAACGCAAAAGCTTTTTTTCAAAACTTGTAATTTCTTGTGGGTAGACTTCTATTTTTTCATTTATCTTTTCTTGTATTGCCTTTTTTAATACAGTCTTTGCTCTTACTATTGCATACTGCAAATATGGACCTGAATCTCCTTCAAATGAAACTGCCTTTTCTGGATCATATATAACATCACCTCCAGTAGCTTGTCTCAATATCATATATTTTATACCTGCAATTGCTATATCTTCTGATATCTTTTCTTTTTCATCATTTGGAAAATCCCTATCTTTCATTTTTTTATTAACCAAGTCTTTAAATTCTTTTATTAGATCTTCAGCTGATACAACATTTCCTTTTCTAGAAGACATTTTTCCTGAACTTGGTCTCAATATTCCATGTCCAATATGCATCATTTTTTCTGCAATATTTGTATCGATATTTTTCATTGCAGCTATTATGACTTTGAAATATGTATTAATTTCATTTGCACTTATTACTATGGATTTATCTAGGTTTGGATAAAGGTTAAATTTCTTAAATGTTAAACCTATTTCTTTTGCTTCATATGTAGGCAAACCGTGAGAATTTATAAATACACGAGTATGTTCTCCGTATTTTTCTCCTGGAAAAATGATTGCTCCATCACTTTTTTCAAATATTCCTTTATCTAGAAATTTATTTACTATTTTAACAGCATCGTCTGAAACTTCACTTTCAAAAAAGAAATTATTAAATGAAGTACCTAGCTTTTCATAAATTTTATCGAAGTATTGAAGGCTTAGTTTTCTTCCTAAATCATAAATTTTATTTATCTCTTTATCAGATCTTTCAAATATCTTTTTATTTATTTCGGTTATTTCTTTTTTTGAGGATTCATTTTCATCAAATTCTTTTGAACCAAAAGCATACATTTCACCCAGATAATTTATATCATGTTTATAATTACCTTTTTTAACAATACCCCACACAGTCTTTGCTACATGCATACCTACATCACCTTGATAACAAGCGCGTATAGTTTTTGCTCCTGAAAATTCTATAAGTCTAGATATACTTTCCCCAATTGCATTGGTCATAAGGTGGCCAATATGAAATACCTTAAAAGGGTTTGGATCGGTATATTCAACCATTATTTCTTTTCCTTTATAAAAATCATTTTTACCAAAATCTTTATCTATATTTATTATTTCTTTAGTAAAATAACTTGTTTTTAAATAAAAATTAATAAATCCAGGACCGGCTATTTCTACATTTAAAACTTGTTCAGGTAAATCTTTTTTTATTACATCAACAATGTCTTGTGCGAGTTTCTTTGGGTTAGTTTTTAATTCTTTTGCATAGACTAGAGCTACATTGCAAGAATAATCCCCATGAGACATATCCTCTGGGTGTTCTATGCTTATATTTTTAATATCTTTTACACCATTTTCAAATATGGCTTTATTTATAGATATTTTTAGTATTTCTATTATATCTTGTGTCATTTATGTATTGTGTATAAATAATATATCAAAAACTTGTTTTTTCATAATACTATGCTATATTTACAGAGGTTCAATGACTTTGGTCTTCGCCCCCCCCAAGAAACTTAGGGGGAGCAATAGTTCTTCCTCCTTATTGTTTCCCCTAAGGGATTCTGAGTACTCCGCCAGTACTATGTTGTTGTTCCCCCGACCGACAACACAGAATCCGCCCCTTATTACACATTTCTGTTCTTGTGTGTTAATGAGGGGTTTTCTTTTTGTAATATATTTTTCTTAAATAGTTTTAACTAGTCTTCAGAACTTTAAATATCTTTTCAGCAATCTTTTTCATATCTTTCTCTTTTGCTCCTCTTGTTGTTTCTGCTGGTGTACCCATACGTATACCTGAAGGATCAAATGGTGATCTCTTTTCTCCAGGTATTGTATTTTTATTTACTATAATTCCTGCTTTTTCTAGTTTTTCTTCAGCAATTTTTCCAGGAATTCCCTTTCCATCCATATATGTATCAACTAAAACTAAATGTGAATCTGTACCTTGAGATATTATTCTAAATCCTTTTTTACCTAGTTCTTCGGCTAAAACTTTTGCATTTTTTATAACTTGTTTTGCATATTTTTTAAAACTTGGTGTATTTGCTTCTTTTAGCGCCACAGCAATACCTGCAACCTGACCCATATGAGGACCACCTTGAAGTCCTGGGAAAATTGCTTTGTCTATAAGACTTGATATTGTTTGTTCTTTACCATTTCTATCAATTACTTTTTTATCTAATCTTGAAAATATAATTGCACCTCTAGGACCTCTAAGAGTTTTATGTGTAGTAGTTGTTATAACATGAGCATATTTAAATGGACTTGGATAAGCTTCACCTGCAACCAAACCTGCGAAATGTGACATATCTACCATAAGATAAGCACCGCAACTATCAGCAATATCTCTACATCTTTTAAAATCAACGACTCTTGGATAAGCAGTAAAACCAACGACTATTAAGTTTGGCTTTTCTTTTTTTGCATCATTCTCCATTTTCTCATAATCAATCATTTCGGTATTAGTATGTATTTCAATAGGAATTTGTTGCCAAACTTTTCCAGTTATAGAAACTTTTTGACCATGTGAAAGATGTCCTCCAGAAGATAGTGGTAAACCCATAATCTTTCCACCTTGAGGAACAAGAGCGAGATAAACAGAAAGATTGGCAGGTGCACCAGAAAGAGGCTGAACATTTACATGCCAATCCTTTTTATTTAATTTAAATAATTTCAAAGCTCTTTCTTGGCATAAAATTTCGAGTTTATCAGTATTCTCTTGTCCACCATAATATCTAGCGTGAGGATAACCTTCGGCGTATTTATTATCAAAAATAGAACCCAAAGCAGTCAGAACATCTTTTGAAACGTAATTTTCTGAAGGAATGAGGTTAATAACCTTTTTTTGTCTTATAGTTTCAGCTTGAATAAGTTTTTTGATTTCAGTATCTTTCATGGGGATTTTTTTATTATTAATAATTAAAGTTTACCACTGAATAAGAAAAGTGAAAGGCCACTTGAGAGTGGCCTTTACTAAAATCATAAAAATGGATTCAGTGTGGAGTAAATAACCTGAGCTATCTCTTCCCTAGTCATTAGACTTTTACCCCTCATACAGTCTACAACCTTCCAAGAAATAGGATCGCGCTTCGCAAGCATTTTGTACTGTTTTGAAACCCTCCTTTGATACGCTAGATTTGCTTCTAGCATATCTCTAGCACCTTTTTTGCCTAAATAATCTCTCTTACTCTTTTCTTCAATCAACTTGAACGATATAGATGTCGCAACACTGAGATATAGAATAAGATCAGGTTTTGGTAAACCCAAGACCTCATATTCTGATTTCTCCATGTATTCGATAAATTCCAAAGCTTTTTTTCCTCTAAGCTTTGCTGCTTGATAAGCAATATTACTTGGAGTGTATCTATTGCAAATTACAAAGTCATTCTTAGAAAGTGCGAGTTCAAGAACTGGTTTTGCTGCAACACGATCAAGTGTATAAGGCATTGATCCAATATGTGGATCTAGTTTCAAAAAATCCCCAAACTTTCCTTTCAGAGCTCTACCAACTATTTTCCCGAAATGAGTGTCGTACATTGGAAAATCAAAGACAGCGACTTTATACCCTTCTGATCTTAGTCTTTCTACAAGTAAACTTACTTGTGTGCCTTTTCCAGAACCATCAGCACCATCAATAACGATAAATGGGCATTTCTTTTTTTGTTTTTTTACTTTTGGAGTTTTCATTTTCGATTTTATTTTACTTCTTTGACTTATCGTATATGAAGGCGTATAAATGTCAAACTATTTAAATAATTCATCTGCTTTATCCAACAAATAAACATTTTTTATACCTCCTTTTATCATTTCATCCCAACAAGGCTTACAACACCACCAATGCCCATACAAATACAAATCAGCGCCCATTGGATTATTACCTTTAGATATTGCATCTTTTACTGATCCAGATTCTGCATGATATCTAAATGATGCACAACCTGGACAAAGCCAATATTTTGTACCTGTTTTAATTTTTAAAATTCTTCTTACACAAATATAATCTTTATGTATCGTAAGAAGTTTTTTATTATTTATTGCAGATTTATTTGCAGCCATACCTATAATGACATCGTTCTTTACAACCACTGCTCCAGTTGGATGAGACATATCAGTAGAATATTTATCCATATACTCTTTTGCTTTTTTCATATAAGGATTGTCTAAACCAACGTATTTTATTTCTTTACCCTCAGGTAAATATGGATATTTATTGTTCATGTTTGTATATAATATCCACATTATATATAATCTAATGTATTATGACCAAATTTGATGAAATATACAGAAATATTGTTAAAGAAATAATGACTGAAGGAATAATTGAATTTAGTGAAAGAACTGGTCGAGAAACTAGAGCTGTCCCAGGTGTCCATTTTAAAATCGATATAGAAAAAGATGGTTTTCCATTATTAACACTTAGAAAAATTCCTATAAAAATGTTTGTTGCTGAGCAAATATGGTTTATATCTGGAAATAGAAAACCAGAAATTTTTTTAAGAGATTACACTAAAATATGGGATCTCTTTACTAATCCTGGAGATGTGGTCACTGTGGCTTATGGTCATAGATGGAGAAGACATTTTGGTAGAGATCAACTACAACTTGCTATTGATTTATTAAAAAAAGAACCAAGTTCAAGACAAGCTGTAATTGTAACTTGGGATCCAGGACAAGATGGTTTATCACTTACAAAGAAGAAAAATGTACCTTGCCCATATACTTTTACATTAAATATTATTGGAGGTAGATTACATTTACATAATATAGTTAGATCTAATGATTTTATACTTGGGGCTCCAGCTGATATTGCTGGTTTTGCATTACTACAATGCATGATTTCACAAGAATTAGGTGTAAAACCTGGCATATATTCACATTCAATATCTAACGCTCATATATATGACAATCACTTTGATGGCGCTAAAGAAATTATGAAAAGAAAGAATAATCATAAAAAGATAACTTTAGATCTACCTCCAAAAGCATTTCGAAATGCTGAAAAAACTGATAGAAAATTAGCCGATAAACTAGTAGAAATTATTACAAAACAGTATAATCCTATGGAAGCTATTAGTGGATTAACGATAAGTCTTTAATATATGGCAATAATTACAAAAAATAAAATACTTGAAAAAATCTCTAGTGGAGAAATTAGCTTTAAACCTGAAATTGATCAATTCCAACTCCAAGGTCATTCGGTTGATTTGAGACTAGGTTTTACTTTTATGATACCGAAAATGTGGCATTTAACTCCTAAAGGCAGAGAGTCGTTGGATGTATCACATTTCGATAAATACGATAAAAATTTCTTTGACATAATCGAACTTGAGCAAGGTCAATATTTTGATTTATTACCACAAGAATATATATTAGTTTCTAGTTTAGAGACAGTTAAAATACCTACTAACTTAATGGCAATACTCTACCCTAGATCATCTACTAACAGAAAAGGTCTATCTCTTGATTTAACTGGCATAATTGATTCAGGATACCAAGGACAACTTATATTACCTATTAGAAATAATACCAGATCACAAACAATAAGACTTTATCCAGGTGAGAGAATGTGTCAAATAGTATTTGAAGAACTAACAGATGATTTGGTTGATAATAGAAAGAGTAAATATCATGGAAGAGATGTTATTGAAGGTGTCGCAAAAGAAAAAAAGGATGAAGCAAACTTAATTATCAAAGGAGATATTAAAAACTTAAAAGCTAAGTACAAAATAAAACCATGATCAAGTCTTATATCATTGCAGCGGTTACTATGGATGGCTTTATAGCCAAAGATGAGCATCACCCTGCTATGTGGACTAGTAAAGCTGATAAAAAGCGTTTTGTTGAACTTACAAAGAAGGCAGGAGTGATAGTTATGGGTTCACATACTTGGAAAACTCTTGGCAAACCTTTAAAAGATAGAGTGAATATAGTCTATTCTAGAACCCAAGATTTTAGTAATGAAGGTGCAAGAATGACAAATGATGATCCTGCAACGTTACTACAAAAACTAGAATCTGAAGGATATAAAGAAGTAGCAATATGTGGTGGTACACATATTTACACCATGTTTATGAAAGCAAGATTAGTAGATAAAATCTTTTTGACTATTGAACCAATTGTCTTTGGTAAAGGGTTAAAGCTTTTTGATGATGATATGTTATTTCATTTAGAGCTTGTGAGTTCAGTTCAATCTGAAAGTTCAGGAAGTTTACTTTTAGAATATAATGTAAATTATTCAGGAACACATAAGATGAAGGATTAATAAAACAAAAAACACTCGTCAATCGAGTGTTTTTTGTTTTAAATTTATCCTTTTATCTCTATACCTAGTGATCTACATGAACCTTCTATAATCTTCATTGCACCTTCTATTGTATTTGCATTTAGATCAGGCATTTTCTTTTCTG
>CAZFXF010000001.1:22853-38727 GCA_964522965.1 uncultured Candidatus Saccharibacteria bacterium | reverse complement strand
GTGACCTATCCCTCTTCAGGGGAGCGCTCTACCAACTGAGCTACCTTGGCATATTAAATTATCAATTTTAAACTAACACTCTATATCCAACTTGGTCACTTGTCTACCAAGTTAGCTACCTTGGCATATTTAATTTTGTCGCTTTTCTACCAAGTCAGCTACCTTGGCAGTCATAAAACAGTCTAAACTTTTTTATCGTTTTGGGCAAGTAAACTACTTCAAGAGATCTTGAAGGTTGTTTAGAGGGTTTGTATTGTTATTTAAAATAGATCCACCTCCCTGTCCTGATACACTGTTTATAGTTTCAGTTAGAAAATTCATATATGGCTGTATAAAGTAGTAAGCACCGAATGATAGAGCTATTATGATAAACCAGTAAGCAAATCTAAAGACTGTGCTAACTCTATTTGAAAGTCTCATCGACTTTAATATTCCATTATTTTCTTCTACTAGTTTATAAGTTTTATTTAAAAGTTCTTTTTCTTCTGGTGTCATAAAAATATTATAACATAGTGTATATCTTTACTAAATATGTGCCCTCGGCCAGAATCGAACTGACATCAGACCCTTAGGACAGGCCTGTTCTATCCATTGAACTACGAGGGCTGTAAACTAATCCTAGTTTACACCAACCGCTTTTGCAAATTCACTTTCATCAAAACCAACTGTTATTTCTCCATCAATATCAATAACTGGAACTCCTAATTGTCCTGACTTTTCTACCATTTCTTTTCTCTTTTCTAAATCTGTAGCTACATTGTATTCTGTATACTTTATATTATGACTATTCATAAATTCTTTTGCTAATTTACAAAAATGACATGTAGGTGTTGAATATATTTTTATATCTTTCATATTTTATTTAATTATGTATAAAGTCTGTCTATTATAGCATAAACAATTTTATTTAAATAAATAGTTGAATATTTTACCAAAAAAGCTAGTTGAGGTACTTATTTCACTTGTATTTTGAGGACTTTTAATAGTATTTTTCGTACTACTTGCTTCATCATTTATTATTACAGCAATTGACTCTCCTTGTTTTACCAATCTAAACTTATTACGTATTTCTGATTCTACCCCATCATCTGTTTTTAAATATTCTATACTTGAGACTAGTTTTTCTTTCCTTTGACTCATCTTTTCATATTCCATTTTTTCTTTTGCAAGATTTTGAATACTTATATTTTGTTTTTGATATACACTAAATATTGCTCTAATTAATATTATAAAAACAATAAATAAAATGAGTATAGAAGCGGGAGACTGAATTATATTCTTTATCTTTTTTTTCTTTTGAAAATCCATGTTGAAATATTAATACTATATAGTATACTACTATTTACCTATGTTATTCCACGAAAAATCTCAAAAATACATAAGATTTGCAATGATACTTGTTGGAGTCTTTGTATCTATTAGTATGATTGCTATGTATTTTGCTTCATAATATATTTATATATTAATCTGCTCTCATCATCTTTATAAATACATCTTGAGGAATGTTTACTTTTCCTAGTTCTTTCATCTTCTTTTTACCCTCTTTTTGTTTTTCCCATAGTTTCATTTTTCTTGTTCTATCTCCACCATACATGTGTTGAGTAACATCTTTTTTCATACCTGAAAGGGTTTCTGAAGATATTATTCTTCCTAGTGCTTTTGCTTGTATCTTCATTGTAAACATTTGTCTTGGAAGAATTTTGTGAAGCTTTTCAACTGAAGCTTTTGCCTCCTCTTCTAATCTTATTCTAGAAACTACTCTTGAGAATGCTGGAACTATTTCATCCGCGACTAGTATATCCATTCTTGCTACATTTGCCTCTCTATATTCACCTATTTCATATGATATTGAAGCAAAACCTGATGAAACACTCTTTATTTCATCAAAAAAGTTTCTCATAAGTTCACGAAGAGGCATTACTAAAGTCAGTGATGTTCTATTTTCACCAAAGTTTTCTGTAGCAGATACTTCACCTTCATGCGTGAATACTGTTTGCATAATAGGGCCGAGGTATTGTGGTGGACATATTATTTTCATATTTACTAAAGGTTCAAGAACTCTTTTTATTTCATGATCTTCAGGGAAAAAGCTTGGTGAATAAACTGTTACAGTTTTATCATTTTTCAATTCAACATTATAAGTAATACTTGGTATTGTCACTACTAGTTGAAGATTGAATTCTCTTCTCAATCTTTCAGTTATAATTTCAAGGTGTAGCATACCCAAGAAACCCGATCTAAATCCTCTTCCTAGTGTTCCTGAAGATTCTTCTTCATAAGTAAAAGACGAGTCTGAAAGTCTCAATCTTCCTAGTGCTTGTCTTAAATTATTAAAATCATCTTGGCTTTCTGGATAAATTGAAGCCCATACTACAGGTTTTGGACTCATATATCCAGGTAAAGGAAGATCTGTATCTGTAGCAGATGATACTGTATCTCCAACTGATGCTATTCCAGGTTCCTTTATTCCTGTAACTATATATCCTATTTCACCTACACCAAGACTTTCTTTTGGTGTCTCATCAGGAGAAAATATTCCTACTTCTAGTGATTGAAATTTTTCTTTACTTACTTTAAACAAAAGTGGATCATGACGCTTTACACTACCATTCATTACTCTTATGTATACAATTACGCCTTTATGGTTTGAATATTGAAAATCAAAGACCAGAGATTTAAAATTATTGCTATTATCAATAGGTTTTGGTGGTGGAACTCTTTTAACTATTTCATTTAATAAATTTATTACTCCTTCCCCTGTTTTACCTGAGACTTTTAATACCTGACTTTCATCACATTTTAATAATTCACAAACTTCTTTTACTACTTCATTTACTCTAGCTAAAGGTGAATCTATTTTTGAAACAACAGGTAGTATAACTAGGCCTGATTCTATTGCCATATTCAAGGTCGTAAGTGTTTGAGCTTGAACACCCTGTGTTGCGTCTACAAGCAAAATAGAGCCTTCTACGGCCTTTAAAGCTCTTGAAACCTCATATGAAAAGTCTATATGTCCTGGTGTATCTATTAAGTTCAAAATATAGTTACCAAACTTCATTCTAACTGGTTGCATCTTTATTGTTATACCTCTTTCACGTTCAAGTTCCATGCTATCTAGCACTTGTTCTTGCATCTTTCTTTTCTCTATTGTTCCTGTAAGTTCAAGCATTCTATCAGCAAGAGTAGACTTACCATGGTCTATATGGGCAATTATAGAAAAATTTCTTATTAAATTTATATCGTCTTTATTCATATTCAATTATATCTCTTTGAACTTTATTATAGATTTTCTTGTCCAGGTATAATAACTTTTGCTTTCCATATCTTATGATGTAGTGTTTCCCATACTTCTTTTAATTCTTTATTCTGTAATAGTCTCAGTATAATTATTAATGCCATAATTCCAACTATACCTGCACAAAAACCTTGTAAAAAGACTCCCCAGAGCTTTGTAAGTGGGAAAAACATATTAAAGAACCTTAGAGATATAAATGTAACATACCCCATAATTACAGATCCTGCAAAGCTTTGGAAAAAGCTGGGTAATACTTTACTTGAAAATCCTTTATAATCTTTTTCACAAATATACCAATATAATACTAGATTAATTAGTGTTCCTATTGTATATGCAAGAGGTAAAACTAGTATATGAGTACCAGAATTATGTAAATCTGAAACTTTAAATAATTCATCCAAGAAATAATTAAATACAGGGTACACTTTATATGATTTTAAGAAAATATAACCGAGTAAAGCAATAGTTAATGAAGAAAATATATTTATTGAAAGTGGTATAAATGTTTTTCCTCTAGCATATGAGGCTCTTACAAAGAGCAAAATCAAACTCTGTGCTGTGACTGATATTACAAAGATTGCTAGTGTTGCTGCTGTAAGTCTTGTGTCCACCCAATCAAAAGCTCCTGCTCCATATATTGTTCTAACAATCTGAGCTCTAAGTACCACAAAAAGAACAGTTATAGGCACTGACCAGAATATGATATGTCTTGATGATTCCACTATTTTATCTATAAATTTATCATTTTCCCCATTTACAAAATATTTTGAAAGTGAAGGAAAAATTGCTGAAGAATAACTTACACCTATTATTGTTAAAGGAACTGACTGAAGGTTAAGAGCTAAACTAAATATCGATATTCCTCCTGATGTCATAATTGATGCTAGAGAAACTAGAAAGAATGAAGCGAGTTGACTTGATGATAATGTAAGTGTTCTAGGTAGTGATATTAAGACTATTTTTTTAATAGATTTCCAATCCAAGTCAGTTGTGAATCTAGGGAAGATTCCTCTTCCTAGCATAAATGGAAGTTGTATAACCATATGTCCAAAAGCACCAAATACTACACCGAGAGCAAGGCCGTATAAACCAAATATTGGATAAAGAAATATAATTCCTAGTATTATTCCCAAATTATATATAAGTGGACTTATAGCATAAACCATAAATCTTCTATGCATTTGTGTAATGTTAGAAAAAAAGTTTGATATTCCAAGAAATATTGGTGATAAAAGCAATATTCTTGTCATATTTACCAATAAATCAAATTTATCAGAATAATTTTTAAATATACCTGGTAAAGCTAGTTTTAAAAGTGGATCAGCAAAGATAAAAGCAAGTGCACTGATTATAACTAGTGAAATAAAAAATACACTAAATATACTGTTAACTAGTTTTCTACCTTGCTCTTTACTGTTTGCATATGCATCAGTAATAAATGGTAATAGAACAGAGACTGAAACTACAGAACCAATTGATACAAAGATTAGATCAGGGATTCTGAAAGAAGCATAATATATATCAAGTGATGTTCCAGCTCCAAAATTAAAGGCCAATAGCTTATCTCTTATCAAAGCTAGAATTTGAGAAAGTATAGTAAAGAAAGCCAAAAGATAAGCAGCCTCATGTATGCCAGTAATTTCTTTACTTAGAAAGCTAAATAATTTCTTTACCATAAACTACTAGTTTGTTGATTTTGACTTTGAACTAGACTTTTCTGTAAGTGGTAACTTTGCTCTTTTTTCAGGCTTACTATCAACTGGTGGTCTTGCATCTGCGAATGGTGATCTACCTGATTTTAAATTATTTAATATAAATGATACTTCTTTATTATCTGGGTTTGTTAAGCTAAGATCTTCAAACTCTTTTATAGCCTCTTGTCTCTGTCCGGTCATTGCATAAGAAAGTCCTAGGAAGTATTTTGCATTTGCATATTGTCCATTGATTGAAACAGCTTTTGCAAAAGCTTCTCCAGCATTTACATAATCTTTATTGTTGTAATATAGGAGACCTAGTTGAAAGAACATTATTGGATTATTTGGATCAATTTGTATTGCTACTTTTGTAGATTGAATTGCATTATTTATTTCACGATTTTGAGTTTGAACCTGAGAAAGTAGATAAACAGCATCAAGATAATCAGGTTTTAATATAAGAGCTCTTTGAATATTTTGTTTTGAAACATCAAAATTACCCTTTAAAGCATCTAGTCTTGCAATTGAAAGATAAAGGAAAGGATTGTATGGATTGTATTTTATTGCTTCAGTATATGCCCCTCTAGCATTTTCATAAGCACCATTAACGTTTAGTGAAGAGACAGATTCAGAAACTCTGGCCATTGAGGTATAGTTATAGTAATTTGTACTATCAATAGCTATGGCTTTCTTTGAAAATTCAATGCCTTGAGTTATAAGAGCAGCTAAAGAATCTATTTCAGCTTTTGTAGGAGTAGTATTCTTTCTTACCAAATCTTGAATAATTATACTTATCTTTACATTTGTAAGTTCTGTAAGAGCTTGATAATACACATCATATCTATCCCATTTCAATGCTGTATTAAAATACTTTTCAGATTTATCAATATTATCTTTTGTTTGATTACCAGTAACTACTGCAATACCTCTTTGGAAATACGCAATAGCAATTGTCTTTTTTATATAGTTTAGACCTATAAATACAAAAGCTAGTATTATTACAAATGGTAATAATGCTGAAACTTTTTTTATTAAAGACCCTGAACCAAGTTTAAAATCAGAAACTGAATAAAACTTATTATCTTTCGGTAGTTGTGATAATAATATTCCTGTAAATAAGAATGTTATAAATACTACAGCATGTGATGGGCTATATATTATATTTATAAACCAAAGTGAAAGAGTGATATAAAGTGATGATTGAATAATAAATTTCTTAAATCCTTCACTCTTATCATTTCTAATAATGTTTACAGCTAACATAATGATATATGCTAAGAAAACGAGCCATAATACAGTACCTAATAATCCTTGATTTATAAATAATGTTGGAATTGTGCCTACTCCGCTCTTGAATTCTACACCCCAAAATGGTGTTGAGTTTATTGAACTAGGTTTATATTTCAGGAATTCATAAGTAAATCTATTTGGTCCTGAACCAAAAAGTGGTGATTCTTTTATTGTTCCTGTACCTATATCAAGTGTAAACTGCCATGGTAGACCAATTTCAATACTATTAATTTTAAATACTTTATATACTACTTCCCCAATTTTATTATGACCAAAATACGCAAAAACTGATGCAATCATAAGTATTAGAGCCAGTTTTGGTATTCTTTCAAATATTGTCTTTTTTGTTTCTGAATTTTTATGTGAAAATAGAGTTTCTGATATTATAAATAAAAGTGTTGCTAAAAATATAATTACCCAAGAATTTATAACATTTGTGACTATTACAGCTATACCTGAAATTGTAAAAAGTAAAATTGATAAAAATTTACCTACCCCACTTGAACCCAAGAATCTAATTAAAAATAGTGAGAGTAATAATATAACAGTAGAAAATATAGAGAAATCTACCCATCTACCTAGTAAACTACTTGTAGTTGTTGTAAAAACACCCAAAGTCAAAAAACCATCACCGCCGAATATCTTCATTGCTTGAAATATAAAGACTACTATATAAGATATTGTTAATACTGAGTATATCGTTGATATTCTTGTATTTTTACCTTCAAAAAATTTTGAAGAAAATAGTGTAGTTAATAAAAATACTATAACTAGTGCTCCCGAATATAGTTCAAAGCCTTGTCCAAAAAAAGATTTTGAAAAATTATTTGTAGTTAGAGAAGAAATTATAATTGATAAAATAGAAAGGTAAATTGTATATGCTAATGGACCCTTTGGTAGTGAAATAGAATTAGTTTTTACTACACCTATCATATAGGCAATAAAGGCTAGTATCATACCTATTGAAATAAATACAGTTTTTGCTGAATCAAAAGGTATTATATTTGATGGAATGAAACCTATTATTACTAAAAGTGTAGTTACATACACCAAGATCGATTCGACTCTTTCAAAAAAGGTTGCATTTTGTGTTGTTGGGTTCATTTTTTCTATTTTAAATATAATTTATATAAATTTGATTATACCAGATAAATACACCCGAAAATAGGTTAATTTTGTTGATAATATGTTGTATTTTTTAGCTATATAAATGAAAAAACTCACCGCTAAGGAGAGTTTTTTCATATTGTACCTATAAGCCGAATTCTGTATTTTATATTTCTATAAAACGACAGTCATTTATCTGGGATTGATTTTACAATCAACCTCAAGCGGCACTCATTATAGTTTCCTATAAAGCACGGCCTTGCATTGGGGTAAGGATTTTGCCGTTGCACCTCATATATTTCTATACAAGCTAACCCCTAAGGGTCTCTTTCTCGCTTCCACTAAAGACCTCTCTCTTCGCACCTCTAGTCCCTCGACTGACGGGCATTACCCGCTACCTTTCTGCCTAACTTGCGTCAGGCCAATGTTCGGACTTTCCTCTACGATACTTTCGTATCATAGCAACTGTCTGGTACCTAATAATTATACCATATCTTAATATATTGACAAGGATAGTAAATAATATTATTATATCTCTGTAGGGTTCATTCTACCCGAAGAGAGGTTGGCTCCGAAAGGAAGCCATCGGTGTCCTCAAATAATGCACCGGAATCGAGAGACTATGTCTTCAGATTACTGTTCGTTCTGCGGATGTTTGCATTGCACGGATCACTCACTTGAATTGCAAGAAGAGATTCGTCGTAGAGACTACAGAGCACTATCTCCACGCGATAAAGCCGCGATTCGCGAAGCTGATGAGCGAGAAGAGAAAGCTTTGAGGGTTCTGAGAGATGCAGGATACCGCATAACTCGAGGTTGATGCCTATAACTGAGCTTGTTGCGCGAGTAACAAGCTCTTTTTAATTTAAATTTATATACAAATATATAAAATTCAAAACCTCGTGTTTACTTTTATGTATATACACGAGGCTTGGATTGATTAAGTCACTTTTTTTTCAATCTTTGTTTTTAGTTTGAGTCTTTATTTGTATTCAAAATCTCTTCTTTTACTTTATCGTTAATACCGTTCCAAAAATCCCCGAAACCGTGCCGAGCATTAAGGTCAGCAAATAAAGTAAAGATAATGAGTTTTATTAGGTGTTTCCAAGCTATTGAACCATTACGTACCTATTGACAGTTAATCCTTTATCTGCTAGTATTTAATACAGAATATAGCCTCCCGATAATGTGGGGGAAGAGGCCAAAAAGCAGAAGCTCACCTAAAAAACTCAACCGTCGTATGCTGAGCGCAGCTAAAGTCGCTGAGTGTGTCAGCAGTAATGCTGACAGGGTTGTTGTAAGAGTTATGTAATTTGGCAACGGGGCGCATAGGAAATATGCGCCTTTCTTTTTGCCTAAATCTTTAACTCTATAACACTACCATCTTCTTAAAACAGAAACCACCATCATTTTGACATGGTTCCTGTTGGGTTGATGGTGGTGTTATTTTTGTTTAATCTCGATTTGATGCACTTGACGATCCTCCAACCGTACTGACCTTTGTTCAATGAGATCAGATACGACTTTGCCAACAGCTTCTCCTCGAGACTCACCTATGCGTCGCATATTTTTATCGTCCACATAGGCCGCAAAGGTTCTTTCTCCCTCTTTACGGACAGTAATTTTGATCATGATGTGCTCTCCTTTCTTAAAAAGAAGATTAACACTTTAGATTAAATATATCAATAGAGTGGACTAGTACAAATACTTGACAAAGTTATAGTAGTTTGCTATACTCCCAAACAGAAGATTAGATAGACACTGGTATCTACTTTCGTCCGCAGGGACTTAACCAGTGGTGCGGAGTGAGAGACTCCAATAACATAAACGGCGCGTACTTCTCTCTGAGCGCCGTTTTTTTCTTGCCTAAATCCTAAACTCTATGAGACCACATCTTACCACTACTCCCCCGCCTCTTTCTTCTCCTCTTTCTTTTCTGAGTGTGCTCTTACATCTACTTCATAACTTGTATTTTGTGCTTCAAAGAAATTAACAAGTTCATAAACATCAGTAGCTGTAGACATCCATTTTGCTGGGTTTGTAGCATTGTAGTGTGGAGGAAAACCTAGTTCTTCTAGGCGACGATCTGTAACATACTTTACGTATTGATTAACATAATCAGCATTTAGACCTAGAATACCATTTGGGAAAAGATCCATGTTATAGTCTACTTCTTTATCAACTCCTTCTATGATTATATTTCTTATTTCATTTGCAAAATCTTCAGTTAATAGATCATGATTTTCCTCCAAGATATTGTGAATAAGGTTCATACCGAATTTTAAGTGAAGACTTTCATCTCTCAAAACCCAGTTAATCATAGAACCGAAGTTTCTAAGTTGTTTTCTCTGACGGAATGAAAGAGCAACCATAAAACCTGAATAGAACCATATTCCTTCCATTACAATGTTTGTAGCAACAAGGTTTCGTATAAAATCTTTTTTACCTTCTGTAGTACTTACATCTAGAGAAACATCGGTCATTCTCTTCATGTATTTATTTATATAATCCTCTTTTGCTTTCATTGAAGGAACTTCAAGATGAAGGTTATATATTTTTTCTCTATCAAAAGGAAATGTTTCTAGAACATATTCAAAAGCCACACAATGGTTTGCTTCTTCCCACATTTGTTTTGCTAGATAAAGATGGCACTCTGGAGACTTTAGATAAGGGTAAATTCCTAAAGCAATTGAACGATTTACAATAAGTTCTGCAGGGTTAAAGAATGCCATTAGAAATGTAACTGCATGTCTTTCATCATCAGTCATCTTCTTCCAATCATCCATATCCTCTTTTAGAGTAATTTCATGTGGAAACCAAGTATTTCTAACTGCTTGATTGTATAGATCATAAGCCCATTTATACTTTATTGGGTGTAGACTTGTATCTTCTGGTGATGCTTTTCCTATTAACATAATTTTATTTTATTAAATAATAATTTGGACTACAAAAACTCGAATTTTTTATATTCTTTTAATACTAATTGTAAATTTACTTAAACTAAACAAAACTAATTACTGACAACTATCGCACTGAGCTCTTTCTGCTGGATCTATAGGACAAACCTTTGGAGCCATCTTTACCTTATTTTGAACTACATTTTGTTCTTTTGTTTGTATCATACCAATTGATGATATATCTGAATATTTATTTTGTGTAAAACTTGTGTTCAAATTATTTTCTATGAATTGAGGTTTTATATCATTTTCTATTATTTGAGGACTCTTAACTTCTGTTTTAACTTCTATATTTTCTTGTTTTTTTACTGCACCGAAACCAACCATAGCAGGCACCTTTACTGGAACTTCTGACATTATATTTGATATTGTTGGTTCATTATATATAGAAACAACTGGTTCAGGATCTTTTTGAACTGGTTTATTTGAATTAATATTTTGTACTCCAGTATACATAGATGTATTTGAAGGGCTAAAGGTATTGGTAGGTTTAGCTATTATATTTGAAACTGGTATGCTTGTTTGCTTTGGCATAGAGAAAGCTACTTCTGTTTCTTTTTCTATTGGTGATTGTTCTTCTGTTTTTGCTTTTGCTACAGCAGCAAAACCTATTTTACCCATTTTTTCTGCTTTATTTACTCTTATTGTACTTTGTTCTGCTGTATGACGAGGTTTTAGGTGTAAATAATAAGTTGATTTCAAACCCTTTTCCCAAGCTGTAGCATATATAGCCATAGTCTCATCTAGATCTCTTGTTTCCAAATACATATTTCTAGAAAGTGCTTGGTCTACCCACTTTTGAGCTCTAGCAGCAACTTCTATATATGCATAAGGTGAAGTTGTAAATGAAGTTTTGTATATATCCTTCAAATATTGTGGAATTCCTTCTATATTTGCAATATCACCTTGGTTCTCAATTATTTGATCTCTTACTTTTTCCCATATACCCATGTTCTTCAAATCATTTACTAGGTTATGGTTCAAGTCCATATACTTTCCTGATATCTTATTTCTTGAAAAGACTTGAGCAAAACGTGCATCTATTCCTGGAGTGGTACCTGCAACAAGACCGATGTTTGCATTTGGAGCCACAGCCATTAAAGTAGAATTTCTCATTCCTTTTTTAACTTTTTCTCTAAGTAAATTCCAGTTTAGACCACGATGTTTACTATCTCTAACAACACTTACTTTTATTCCTCTATCTCTTTCTAGATTTTCAATTGAATCTATTGGAACTTTACCCTTTGACCACATAGATCCTTCAAAATGTTTATACATTCCTCTTTCTTGAGCCAGATTTGCACTTTCATCTATAGCCATATAGCTTACAAATTCAAATATTCTATCTGCAAAGTCCCAAGCATGTTCACTATCATAAGCCATACCTAGTTTTTCTATAACATCTGCAAAACCCATTACTCCTAGCCCCATTGCTCTATTTTCTTTATCTGATTTTACAGCTTCAGGAATAGGTAGCATGTTTATATCGATAAGATTATCGAGTTGTCTTACCGCTAGTCTTGCACTTTCTTCTAGTTTACCCCAGTTTACTTGTTTATTACTTACGTGAGCAGCTAAGTTTATTGAAGCCAGGTTACATACGGCAACATTTTCTCTATCTTGAGGTAAACATATCTCAGTACATAGATTGGACATATGTATTGTTCCAGTATTGTTATTTAAAGCACGGAGATTTATGGTATCTTTCCATACTAACCAAGGATGAGATGTTGTTTGCATTGAAACTAGAATTTTTCTAAAGAGTTCATTTGCTGGAATTTTCTTGAATGTTCTCATCATTCCTTTATCAGCCATATCTACATATTCACCGTATCTTTTACTGAAAGCTTGTCCATATAGTTCATTTAGATCTGGTGTTTCTGCTGGATCAAACATATACCAATCTTTTCCATCTCTAGATCTCTTCATAAATTCATCAGAAATATATACAGCTGTATTTGCTGTTCTCATACGAGCATAATCATCTCCGCTATTATTCTTCCAATCTATGAATTCTGTAAAATCCAAATGCCAAGGTTCCATATAGAAACACAGTGCACCTACCTTTTTACCACCTCTCATAACTGCACGAATAGATGTATCCATTATCTTTGCAAAAGGTGTAGGCCCACTTGAAGCTCCACCGAAACCAGACTTTAGTGGTGAACCTGAAGCGCGTAGCTTTGTTATAGAAACCCCTAGACCACCTGAGCTTTTTGAAAGTAGAAGGACATCTGATACTGACTTTGCTATATGTTGCATATCATCATGAACCTCTAGTAAGAAACAATTAGACAATGATGAACTTGGAGTTCCTGCACCAAGGTTTGCTGAACCTCCGGCAATATATTCATGTTTTGACATCTTATGATAAAACTTCTTTGCGTATTCTGTAGGATTTTTCTCAACATAAGAAAGACCCATAGCTACTCTCATAAAGAAATATTGTGGTGTTTCAATAACATTACTCTTTGTATCCTTTATCATATATCTATGTGCCAAACCATCTAGTCCTGCGTATAGGAATAATTCATCTCTATCTAGGTTTAGAGTATCTGCTAGTGATTCCAAATCAAATAGACTTTCCATATTTGGGTGAAGAGTCTTATTTATAACTCCTTGTTTTATATAAGTTATAAAAGCATCTCTATGCTTTTTCTTTAAATCTTCATAATCATCTTTATCATATTCACCAATAACCTTTCTATATATAGTTTTCAAAAGTAATCTTGTTGCTACCTTATCATATTCTGGATCTTCCTTTATATTTTGTACTGCAGCATTTATAGTTGCTTTATCCATTTCTTCTGTAGTAATACCTTCATGAAGTGTAAGTTGTGTTTCTGTAGCTATTTGAGTTACCTTTGAAATTGGATCTGTAAGACCAATACAAGCTCGTTCTATAGAACGATTTATTCTATCTGCATTAAATGGGGCTAGACTACCGTCGGCTCTTCTTATTGATATACTCATATAGTTTAGTTAATTTAAATTAATTAATAATTACAGATTTCTACAAAAACTTTTACACACAGTGAGTAGTATTTTACTTCTCACAAACAAAGAAAAAAAGTGGATAACTTTAAAAAAATTTACTGCACAATAATATAAATTTAAAACAAGTATTTACTATCGTGAAAATTTTTAAAATTATTGAAAAACAAAAACTAATTTATTGAGTTTTATTTAATAAAACCTTATCACCTATTTGAATTTTATTTTTTCGAGCAAAAAAGGCATTGCCTTCTATGACATATTTTGCTTTTTTATCTGGTGAAAAGACTTGAGGATAGGTATTGGGTGATATATTTTCAGAAATGTAGACGACTCTATATGTCTCATCTAGCCAAATGATATCTATATTAAATTTCATATCCTTCATCCAAAAAGCGTAATCGCTTGGATAATCGAATACAAAAAGCATTATTGAATTTTCTGATAATGAATCCCTTTTACCTAAACCCAACTCTCTTAAATTAGAATTATCTGCAAGTATTGTATCAAATTTTCTTAAATCAATATCACTTTTTCCTGTGTAAAAGTTTTTAGACAATACAAATAGCAATGTGAGTAGAGCTATTATAGCTAAAATTGTCAGTAAAATTTTCTTATTCATTTATGATCTTTTACCAAGTGGTGTTAAATGACTTGCAATACCCATAGCAAGAGCAACAATAACCAAGTTTTTTATTATATATTGACCTTCGAGTGTAGGAGTAAGGAAACTTTGCCAAGTCATTGCTCTTAATAGGAATAGAGGCATCATAGTCATAAACATATGAGGTATAAGTAAAGCAATAGCCAATCTTTCTAGTCTTGGAATAATAAAAGTAATTCCAATTATCATTTCATATATTGAAAACAATATTATAAATACATCAAAGGACATAAAAGGCATAGTTCTGTGTAATAAATCAGAAACCATAGGGTTTGCAGGACTAGTTCCTATCACCTTTAATATTCCAAACCAAAAAAATACAGTAAATAATGCGAATCTGGAAAATGGTATGCTTATTTTTCTTAATAAATTAATAAACCAAATATCAAATTTCAATAAAAGTGGTCTCATATTTTTAATTAATGAATATATATAGTATTATACCAGTATATGGATATAGTTTCACATGGACTTTGGGGTAGTATTGCTTTTGGTAGAAAAAATAAAAAGAGTTTTTGGTTAGCTTTTTTACTTGGAATTGCTCCTGACTTTTTTTCTTTTGGAATTTATACAGGCTCTAGATTAATACAGACAATATTTGATCCTGAATCAGTTCATTGGAGTATGCGTCCTCCTGGAATGATAGAAATCGATTCTTATGTTCATACTTTATATAATATCACTCATAGTTTTGTTATATTTGCTTTAGTATTCGGTATTGTATGGTTCATAATGAAAAAACCAGTTTGGGAAATGTTCGCTTGGGCTTTCCATATTTTCTTGGATTTATTTACTCATTCAACAAGCTTCTTCCCTACTCCATATCTTTGGCCTTTTAGTTTTACACCTATAGATGGTATACCTTGGTCTACACCAATTATTTTCTTTACTAATATAATTTCATTAGCAATTATTTATATAGTTTATTGGTATAGAAAAAAGAGAGGAATGAAAGTTTAATTTAATTTCTTTAACTCTTCTATCCCTTCCTTTAAACTAACTTTTGGTTTCCAGCCTAACAATTTTTTTGCAAGTTTATTATCTGCCAAAGTATCTTTTGGTTCAATTCTTGATTCAACATATTTAATTTGACCACCAATAAGTTTTGCAACATCATTTATCGAATAATTGTCACCAGCACCGATATTTATTACTTCACCTTTACCAACTTTATTACTCAACATTGCAAGAATATTAGCATTCACAACATCATGAACGCTTGTAAAATCTCTAGTTTGTTTTCCATTACCAGTTATTGTCATTGGCTCACCTTGTTTAACTTGCTTTAAGAATTTTGGGATAACTAATGCATAAGCGCCATCCGCACTTTGTTTTGGACCATATACATTAAAATATCTGAGAGATACTGTTGGTAAACCATATATGTTACTCCAAAGTTTACAATACAATTCACCTATATATTTTTGTAAACCATAAGGACTTTTTGGATTTGCTGTAAAATTCTCAACTAGAGGCATTTTCTTTTGATCTCCATAAGCGGATGAAGAAGCAGAGTATATCAATTTTTTTACCTTTGCATTATTACTTGCAATTAGTACATTAAGCACTCCTTCAACATTTACTTTATTTGTTTCTCTTGGATATTCAATAGAAAATTTAACTCTTGGTAAAGCAGCTAAATGAAATACGTAACTCGCACCATTTATAATTGGTTGTATTTGTTCTATATTTACAATATCAACTATATGCAACTTTGCCTTTTTATTCACATTTTCTTTTTTACCTCCGACCAAGTTATCTATAACATGAACATTGTAACCCCTTTTAACCAATTCATCTGTAATATTTGAACCAATAAAACCAGCACCGCCAACAACTACAACTTTTTCTTTTTTATCCTTTGGCATGTTTT
>CAZFXF010000001.1:0-22753 GCA_964522965.1 uncultured Candidatus Saccharibacteria bacterium | reverse complement strand
CCATGACACTTCTTATACTTCTTACCACTTCCACAAGGGCAAGGATCATTTCTTCCTACTTCTGGTTTTGAAATAGCACCACTATTTGTATTTTTATTTCCATCTCCTTCACCTATTGTTTTTGCCTCATCGTGAATTTCTTTTAATTTAACTGTTTCTGGGTTGGCTACACCTGCACCTATGTGAGGCAATAGATTTATAACTTGATTTTCAACTGCACTCTGCATTTCTTTAAATAATCTCACACCTTCTTTTTTGTATTCAACTAGTGGATCACGTTGACCGTAAGCACGTAGATTTACGCTAGAACGTGTATAATCCATTACTTCTAAGTGTTCTACCCAGAACATATCTATAGTCTGAAGCATGAGCTGTCTTGCTGTCATAAGGAATCTCTCACGACCCATTGTATCGTTCTTTTCTTTTACTATTTTCTTTATATCTTCATTATCACCAATTATTTCATTGAGTCTTTTCTCTATTTCATCCAAACTACCAGTTAGAATTGCTCTTCTTCTTTCATAAACTACTTTTCTTTGTTGATTTAGAATATCATCATATTCCAAAACGTGTTTTCTTGAATCAAAATTGAAACCTTCTATTTTTGTTTGAGCACTTTCAAGTGATCTTGTTATAAGTCTATTCTCAATTGCTTCATCTTCAGCAAGATTTAACTTACCCATAAGACTCTTTACTGTATCACCTGCAAATACTCTCATAAGTGAATCTTCAAGCGAAACAAAAAATTGTGTTTCTCCTGGGTCACCCTGACGTCCTGAACGACCTCTCAACTGATTGTCTATTCTTCTTGCTTCATGTCTTTCAGTTCCTAAAACAAATAGTCCTCCTAATGATTTTATTTCCTCATAAACTTGTTTACTTCCTGGGTTTCCACCGAGCTTTATATCAACTCCTCTACCAGCCATGTTTGTAGCTATTGTTACTGCACCTTTTTTACCTGCTTGAGCAACAATTTCTCCTTCTCTTTCATGATTTTTAGCATTCAAAACTTCATGTGGTATTCCTTCTGCCTTTAAGAATTGTGATAATACTTCGTTTTTTTCAATTGAAACTGTACCTATAAGCACAGGTTGACCCTTTGAATGTATTTCTTTTACTTTTCTAGCAATTGCTTTATATTTTCCAATTTCTGTTTGGAATATTAAATCATTTTGATCTTTTCTTTTTATTTGATTATTTGTCGGAACTACTATTGTTTCAAGACCGTATACTTTATAAAACTCTTCACTAGAAGTTAGAGCGGTACCTGTCATACCTGATAATTTTTTATAAAGTCTAAAATAGTTTTGGAAAGTAATAGAAGCAAATGTTCTTGATTCTTTCTGTATTTCTACTTTTTCTTTTGCTTCAATCGCTTGATGAAGACCTTCTGACCAACGTCTTCCAGGTTGGAGTCTACCTGTAAATTCATCAACTATGACTATTTCACCATCTTTAACTACATATTCTTTATTTAAATGGAAAAGCGCTTTTGCTCTTACGGCAGTTTCTAAATGATGAACGAACTTTATTCCCTTTTCTGTGTATATATTTTCAACACCTAGTCTTTTTTCTGCTTTTTCTATTCCTTTTGGTGTTAGTGATATAGTTCTTTGTTTTTCATCAACTGTAAAATCAGTATCCTTTTCAAAATCTTTTACTAATTCTGCAAATGAAGTATAGAGTTTTTCTGAATCAACTGTTGGTGAAGATATGATAAGTGGAGTTCTAGCTTCATCTATAAGAATTGAATCAATTTCATCTACAATTGCATAATAAAAGTCTCTTTGTCTTAATTTTGATTGTTCATATTCTAGATTGTCACGCAAATAATCAAAACCAAATTCATTATTTGTACCGTAAGTTATATCTGCATAATAAGCCTCACGTCTAGTTACTGGACGAAGATATTCATGAACAACATGAAATGAACCAGTTTCATCTCTCTTTTCATCTAAAACTGCATCATCACCTTTATTTTTATGTTCTGGATCGTAAATATATGAAGATTCATGATTTATGACACCCGTAGTTAGACCTAGCAAATCATAAACTTGCCCCATCCAAACAGCATCTCTTCTTGAAAGATAATCATTTACAGTAACTATATGTACTCCACGTCCTGTAAGAGCATTTAAATATGCTGGTAAAGTTGCAACGAGAGTTTTTCCTTCTCCTGTTCTCATTTCTGCAATATTACCTCCATTTAATATTGCTCCTCCTATAAGCTGAACATCAAAATGCCTCTGTTTCAGTGTTCTCTTTGAAGCTTCTCTAACTAAAGCAAAAGCCTCAGGAAGTATTTCTTCTAGAATAACTTTTTGTTCATCAAGGGTCTTTCCATGAAGTCTATCCTTAAAAGACTTAGTTTTATCCTTTAATTCTTTATCAGAAAGTGCACTTATGCTTGTTTCAAGTGCATTTACCTTAGGTACTATACTTGAATACTTCTTTAATAAGCTTGTATTACGATCCCCAAAAATTGTCTTTAATGAAAAAGCCATATGTCAGGCCACTATATCATAATTTTCCAACCCATTCCACTTCTGTTTCAATATCTATATCGGTTTTTTCTTTAACTGCTTTTGTTATTTCATTTGCAAATTCGTACACTTGTTTTGCGCTAGCATTACCATTATTTACAATCACTAAAGCTTGATTCTTATATGTTCCAACATTACCTCTAGATACACCTTTAAAACCACAAACTTTATCAATTATCCAAGCTAGAGACAGTTTTACTTTATCATATGTATATGGATAGATCGGTAAATCACTCCATTTATTCTTTAAACTTTGAGCTTTATCGATACTTACAATTGGATTTTTAAAATATGATCCTGCTGTACCTATATCTTTAATATCTGGTAATTTATTTTTCCTAATATCAACAACAGCATCTCTAATCTTTTGTACTGTTAACATACCTACATTATTTTTTAAAAAATAATCCTTCAAGTCCTTATACTCAATATTAAATTTATTATCTCTATGTAATAAAAATCCTACTGAGATCACAATATACTTACCTTTTTGCTTTTTAAATATGCTGTTTCTATATGAAAAATCACAATCAGAATTATTTAATTTTAAAATTTTATCATTTTCTATATCATATACTTCAACGAAATCGATACTATCTTTTACTTCACTACCATAAGCACCTATATTTTGGATAGGGCTAGCACCAACTGTTCCAGGTATATATGATAAATTTTCTAAACCTCTTAAATTTTTATCAACTGTATATTTTACTAAATCATCCCAATTTTCCCCTGCATAAGCCTTAACAATTACTTCTTGTTCATCAATTATGTTTAGTTCAATACCTTTTATTTCCATTTTCATTACCAAACCATCAAAACCTTGATCAGAAACTAAAATGTTTGAACCACCACCAAGTATAAAAATATCTAAATTATTATTTTTTGCAAAATCTATACTCTCCTTAATATCATTTATATTATTTATAGTACAAAAAAATCGGGCTTTACCCCCGATGCGAAAAGTTGTCAAATTATTCAAACTGAGACCAGAAATTATATTCACTTTTAAAAGTGTATGTTAGGGATTGCGCCAAATGTTGGTGATGGGTGTTAGCTCCAAATATAATGTCTAATTAATATGTGAGTACAGCCACCACCAGCATTTGGAACAATCCGGAATTATTTTAGCATAATTTATAGTTTTTGAAATGTTAATAACTTTAAAATAAAAAAAGCCGAGGGAATTTCCCTCGTGCTTTGTAAAAACTCTCATCTCATCTACTCAAGTGGGCAACCATCAAGATCAAGTAGTGCGACCTTATCCCTTTCAGAGAAAGAAATGATACGGGTTCCATTTCTAGATAATGGAACCCCATTCTTTCCATATTTCCTTACTGGTGATGTGTTGAGGTTTTGTTTAAGTAGAATATTGGTTTGAGCAAGCCGACTTCTAGGACCTGCGCCGTTTTTCGTTTTTTTCGCCATATGTGTACTATTTTTCGACTATATTTATACAACATTTATTGTTTTTTTGCAACGAAAAATCCTGCCAAGGCAGGAGCTTTCGTAGACATATTATTTGGAAAGTACCAACACAATTGTGATACTCACACCAAGATATTATACACTATATAATATTTCTATTGCAACTATTTTACTTTTTGTACTTCTTTTATAGCGTCCTCTGTTTGCTTTTTTAACTCTGGGAATTTATCACCTACAATTTTTAATTCATTTATAGCACTATATTTATCACCACTTGAATAATAAACTCCAGCAAGACCAAGATAATATTTGTTCATACTTGGATATTTATCTATTAAATATTTATATATTTCTATAGCTCTATTGTATTGTTTTTTATTCATATATACATTAGCTATTTTTTCATCATAGTATGTATTTTCATATTTATCCTTAAATATAGTTTTAAGTTTTGACTCTTCACCATTTAAAATCAATATAGACATATATGCTGATCTAACATTATCATTGTCTGGTGTGCCTTCATATGATTTCTTTATTATTTCAAGCGCACCCTTTATATCACCTGTATTTACATAGTTTGTAGCAAGTTCAAGTAATATTGATTGTTTATTTGGAGATAGTGTATTTGCTTTTTCTAATAATAATTTTCCTGCACTATAGCTACCTGCATTATTCATAAACACTCCACCTAGATAATATATTCTTGCATCATTTGGTGTTACATTCATTTGTGCATCTATTTGACTTCCTGCAAGATTTGCAAAATCTACTTTTAGATTTTGAGGTAAACCACTATTTATAACATTTGTTGCACAAGATAGAGTTTGTTCTCTAGCTTCTTGATTTGCCATGTATTTATCATAGCTAACAACCTTTTGGAAAGCAGAAACTGAAGGTAGTTGATTTCCACCTGAACAAGTAATCATTGCGTCTATAAGACTTGTATTGGCTTGTATTGGACGAATATTTATATTGAACATTACTACTACAAAAGCAATAGCTACTACTGGGGTATAAAGATAATCTCTGTATATATGATAATTCTTTGAATTGTGTAGTGTTATCTTTTTTATCCAAGCATGTTCTTTACTTGATCTAATACCAGATATAAAACCTAGAACTATATACAAATACATATAACTTATAAGGTTATCGAAAGTAAATATACTTTGAACACTATAGCTTATAAGTATTGCTACCATTACAGCTTTTTCATTTATATTTAAGTTACTCTTTGCTATTGATACTAAAGTAAATAAAAATATCAATAAATATGACAGTAATCCTATTGAACCACCTGCTACTAACCAATCTAAATAAGTATTATGTGCTCTATCAAACCATTGTTCATGTCTCCACATTTCGGGATTGTAATTTGCATTGAATATATAGTTAAAGTTTTCTTGACCCCAACCTATTATTGATGTTTTTGGTGTGCTAAATACTCCCTTTATAGCCATTGGCCATATGTATCCTCTAGCTTGAGTCTTTGTGTCACTTAGAGATATTTCAGCAAAACGTTTTAGGTTTGGATTATTTTGTACAAACTTAGTATCTTTAATTGACCAAAATATTCCTCCAACAATAAATATAGATGCAATCAATGCAACTGAAGTTAACTTTGTAGTTTTATTTTTGCCTGATATTGCAAGCATAATAAGACCAACTATTACTCCTAGAATATATCCTAAAACAACTCCTCTAGTTGATGTTTCAAACATTAAGAAAGCAAATATTATAGCTAATACACTATATAAATATGCAGTATAGATAGATGAATCATTCTTCTTCTCTACTGAGTCAAAAGCCATATAAATAGCTAAAAGAGAATTGAACATCATATATACAGCTAAATATATTGCATTTCCTAGTGAAGCATCTATACGAGCTGAGCCTTGATGAATTTTTGCAAAACCAAATAACTGAGCAAAACCATATATACCAACTATACCTGCAACAAAAAGACTTACGTTAAAATAGTTATTCCACATTCTTCGATCACCTTCTCTAGCTGAGAACATTGAGCTCAAAACCATAAAATAACCCCATAGATGAACTAGGGTTACCCAACCATCCATACGTTCAAAGTTTGACCAAAAACTTCTTAAAAAGCTTACACCTAGTATATCTGCAATAAGTAATACAACAGTGAATATTGTAAAACACACCTGTATACTAGACCATTTTGGTAAATAAGTATTGTTTCTTAAGAATAATAATATCCATGAAGCAAATATTATTTCAACAATTATTCTAAAAGCAAAACCTTTTCCAGTTATAAATGGAAAGAAAAAGTTATTTTCTATATAAAGTGGTAAAAACAATACAGCAAATAAACCCGTTAATGTAATATATTTATAAATACTTTCTAATGTTTTTGAATTCATAGTGGCCAAACTATAGCATAAAGTAAAAATATTATGTAGTGTAAAAAACCAAATATTATGGTAGATTTGTCTATATGAAACAGGTCATTTATAGGCTTTTGCGTTTTAGTGAAAGATACCTAAAGACTGATATGGTATATATTGCCAAAGGAAGTTTTTGGATGACAATTGGTCAAGGTATTGCTGTATTATCATCTCTATTTTTATCTATTGTTTTAGCAAGAACAATATCACAAG
Organism: uncultured Candidatus Saccharibacteria bacterium; assembly: GCA_964522965.1. GTDB lineage: Bacteria > Patescibacteriota > Minisyncoccia > Phycocordibacterales > PALSA-1337 > CAIOGI01. The sequence continues at coordinate 16,155 of CAZFXF010000001.1, read as the reverse complement.
AACTTTATGGTGATTATAAATTCATACTATCTTTAGCTGGAATAATTGGTGGATTATCGCTATCTGGACTCGGTTCGAGTTTAACCCAAGCAGTAGCAAAAGGAAATAATGGAACGATATACGAATCTTTTAAAACTCAATTAATATGGGGTAGTTTATTAAGTATAGTATCACTTGGTACTTCCCTATACTATTTCCTAAATGATCATATAAATTTTGCAATTGCTTTTATAATAGTTAGCTTAACCTTACCTATTACAAATAGTTTTAGTTTATATGGAGCTTTTCTTTCTGGATTGAAGGATTTTAAAAGAAGTACAATATATTGGATAATTACACAATTAATAAATGTAATAACAATAAGTATAGTTGCAATATTTAATCCAAATATAATTCTATTAATTGGAGCTTACTTCGGCAGCACATTTATACTATCCATTATCTTTTATATTAGAGTAATAAGATTATATAAACCTGATCCAAGTACAAATGATAGTTCAATGGTGAAATATGGACATCATTTAAGTGTTATGGGTTTTATTGGTACAATAGCAAATCAAGTAGATAAAATATTATTATTTCATTTTATTGGTTCTGCCCCACTGGCTGTATATTCTTTTGCAAATGCTATACCTGAGCAAGCCAGATCGTTTTTTAAAAATATATTTAATATTGGTTTTCCAAAATTTGCAGAATTAGAAGAGAGAGAATTAAGAAAAAGTATAACTGATAAAATAATTAGACTAACTGGCATATCGATAATTATTGTAATTTCATACTATTTCTTATCACCATATATTTATAAAATATTTTTCCCAAAGTATATGGAATCAATATTTTATTCACAAATATACATGCTTGGCCTTATAACATTCCCAGGAATATCACTATTTGCTACCTATTTCCAAATAATAAAAGATACAAAGACACTTTATATGCTCAATATTATTGGTAATGTTGCAACTATAATATTTGGTTTAATTCTAATCCCAAAACTAGGTATATTCGGTGCTGTAATTGAAAATGGAATATCTTGGACTTTTATGCTTTTAGTAAATCTATTCTTTTTTATCCAAAGGAGAAACAAGGTATATAGTCTCGTGAAATAGACTAGGTGTAATAAAACTAAATATAGTATCAATTATAGGTTGAAATAATGAACCTAGTCTAGATATTGACCATAGTTTTGGAATAAATAAACCGTATGGTGTTTTTTTAATTATTTTAAAATATTTACTTAATATAATTTCTGTTTGTTTGAATGTTTTTAAATCAGTATAATGTTTTGCTTTTGAATCATTCTTTAGTTTAAATATTGTATGTAAAGAATTCTTACTCGAAACAGAAAATATATAAAATGAATTATTACCATTTAATTTATCTTTTACATATTTATATTCAGAATCTGGATCGGATATATGAACTCCAAGCTCTGTGACTAAATCGTATTTTTTATCTATTTCTTGTCCTCTCAAATAAAAATTGAATTTATTATTTATTTTATTTTTATTTGCAATATCAACCATTGAACTTGATACATCAACTGCATCAAATGACTTTATAAAATCGCTAAATTTATTTTCAGTATTAAATAATACAACTCCATCTGCACAACCTATATCAAATAATTCTATTTGGTGTTTTAGTGTATTTTTTATATCAGATATATAGTTAAAATATATTTCCATCCTTTTTCTAAAAAGGTATTGTGTATACGTATTTAGACTACCCTCATATCTCTTTTTTGAGTATTGAGTACTTTCTTTATTGTAATAGTCAACAATAGTATTTTTGTGTTTAATATCGTCTGTCATTTTATTTTAATGATTATAGCATGATATAAGATAATCAATCTTTTTATCAAGATTGAATTCATCATTTACAATATCATATCCTCTTTTACCCATATTTATTGATAATTGCTCATCATTCAATAAATCCAACATTTTATTTTTAAATTGTTCAATATTGTTTGGATCAATAATATAACCATTATTACCATTTTTAATTATTTCTGGAGTACCACCGAACTTTGTACCTATTACTGGTTTTTTACTAGCCATTGCTTCAAGATTAATTGTTGGAAATGGATCAAGATATAGAGATGGTACTATGACTATATCAGATATTGAATATACTGTTGGCATATTTTCATATCTTACCCAACCAGTAAATATCACTTTATCAACTATATTTAATTGATTAATTAATGAATTAAACTCATTATTTTGCTCTGGTTTATTACCGACAATGAGTAAAACTACATTTCTATATTTTTTCAATACTTCAGAAAAAGCTTTTAGACTAACCTTAGCTCCTTTCATATTGTTAAGTCTGCCTGCAATCATTACTACCTTTGTATCATTATTTATACCTAAGGATTTTTTATATTCATTTCTTATAATATCTGGTACTCTCCAATTATTTGTATTGATACCATTATGCATTACAATAGTATTTTTTATTCCATTATTTGATAAAAATCTTCCTAAAGCCTCACTAACAACAAATATCTTATCTGCATAATTAAATAATTTTCGAATTATTAAATTTCTAAAAGGATTTACTCTTATTCCAAAAGTTCTAAAACAATATATTAAACTAATAGGTTTATCGGTATTTATATAATTTTGTGGCACTTTACCGTAATAAACACTCATAGCATCATGCAAAGTAATAAATACTTTTGCTCCACTCTTTTTTGCATAATAAATTGAAGCGTATGATATATGTTCATGAATATTGTGCACATGAACAATATCAGGTTTAAATTCCTTTAGTATCTTTTTAATTTTTTTAATAGTTTTTATATTGTATAAACTTAAATACGATCTATATCGTGGATCAATCTTATCTTCATCATCTGTTATAGTAAAAATCTTAACTTCATGTCCCCTTTTTTGAAGTTCTTGTGCTTGTATACTTGCTATAATTCCTGCTCCACCAAAACTTTTTGGAGGGAAATCATCTGATAAAATTAATATTTTCATATTATTTCTTTAATACGCAACACCAACCTATTGCATGTTTTTTATTTGCACTATGTTTTACTAAACTATCTAGTTTTATACTTAACAAGCCAAATAAATATATAAATTTACCAAGTATTTTACCTAAGATTTTTCTATTATATAGATTAAAATAATCTGATAAAAACCTTATTATCATTTGAGCGGTAGAAGAAAAAAAACTTCCTCTTTGATCCATTTCTACTATACTAAAACCTGCATTTTCAAAAACACTTTTTAAACCATACTTTGTATATCGAAAATAATCATGTGGTTCTTCATGTAATTCATTCAATTGAGGTACAGTTAACAATACATGACCCCCCTTTCTTAATACTCTATATAGTTCACTTGCACTTTTGTCAATATATCTAATATGCTCAAAGACTTGAGTACAGACTATAGAGTCTACAGAATTATCCTCCATTGGAATATTATCAACACTGCCCACAATATCTACATGTTCTGAATGGTTAATATCCATTTTTATATATTTTTCAGCCTTGAAAAACTTTTCATATCTAGAATAGTGCCCCGCACCAACATCCAAAACCTTACCTTTAATATAGTGTGAATTCTTCTTTATTTGCTCGACAAGTAGGTGTCGATCTGGTTGAAATATATATGTCATTAAGTAAAATATAGCACAAAATCTTATTTTTTAAATATATCTAAAATACTGTGATTTACTGGATATTTAATTACAATTTCATTTTCTCCTTTTTTAATTGGTAGTATCATAAATAGATTTTCATATATACTTGGTTTTTCTTTTTTACTATTTATATAAATTTCATAACTAGGTAAATATGTATTACCAATAAATACATATCCGTCTTTTTCACTAGTAAAACTAAGTACAGTTTCTTCTTTTTTATAATCAGGGTTAACTTCTTTTATATTTATACCTTTTTTAATATTATCAATTGAATCAATATAAAAATATCTTGGTAAATATGATTTTAATTCATAAATATATAGTTCATTATTACAAGGCAATTCATTTGTTTTAACTAATTTAAAATCAATATCATTAAATTTATACATTGAAATAATATATTTAACATTCAATAATTTTAATAAATCTTTATTATTTTGAATTTCTATTATTTTTTCTTGTATTGATGAATCCTTATTTATTATATTATCCTTTGAAAATGAGTTTTCTGAACCTATGTATGCAAGCTTATCTGATAAGATCTTTGGGATAAAGTTATCGTAACCATCAATAATATCTATACCGTATATCATGTTTATATTTGGAGACATCATTTCTTTTTGTATATAAAAAGCATCACTATCATTACCTTGTTTACAACTTACAATATATTTATTGTATAAACTTAATCCAGGAAAAACTGAATAAACTCTATACGGCATATTACCACCATTATCTTTAATAAACTGTACTGTACTTGGTAGTTTTAATATTTCCTCCCTTGGAATAGACTTAAAATTAAACATATAAACAAATAGTATATTGAGTGAAACAAGTACTATAGATATCGGCAACAATAAATCTCTAAATTTATTAATATTCTTAATAAAGACATAGGTTAATAAAGAGAATACAATAAAGACAACCATTTGATAATTGAATATAGTAAATATATTCAAATCTTTTATATATTGATTTAAAACATTTATATAGTGCTCTTTTGGTAATTTATGTGAAGAATTATAAATGTGATTAATAAAATAATTATTTATAAAATCTGAAATTTTATTAAAGAAAAAACCATATCCTATTGAAAAAATAGATACAAGTGGTAGTACTATAAAAAGAAAAATCTTTCCAAATATATTATTTATTTTATTTAAAATGTTTAATTCAAAATCTTTATTTTCAATATTAATAATAGTCTTAACTATAAGAATTGCACCGAACATAAAACCAATAAACATTATTCTTGGACCTTCTCTAAGTGAGTCAAATAAAGGTAAATAGTGTAATAAATATGCTATAGGTGAATATTTAAAAGATGCTATAAAACAAAATAGAAAGGTAAAAAAAGAGAATCTGTATAGTTTATCCTGCCAATTATTCTTAATCGCTATTATAGAGGTTATAAGAAGTAAAAAAGGAAGTATACCTATATATAGATTGGGGCTACTCCAAGACAGTATTGGTGTTCTAAAAAAAGGTAGTATAAAGTGTATTAAATCATTAAAGCTATAAGCTCCAGAGAATACATCACTTATCATTACCCCACTTTCCCTTATTGAATTTGGTTTAAAATTAAGTATTGAAATTATTTGACTATAACCTAAAATAAAAGAAATTATATTTGGTAGAACTATATCACCTATATATTGTTTATATTTCTTATAATCGAAACCATTTATAAATAAAGCGTAAATTGCATATATAGTATGTATATATAGTACATATTGAACATGTCCTGATAACCATATAGTTCCCAAGAAAAAACCGATAAGTATTCTAAATATCCATTTATACTTATTATTTTTTATAAATTCATATAGATAAAGTATTAAAGGAAAAACAAAATAATAATTTGTATTTCCTAGAGTTTCTATCCACAACATATTTTGTCCATTAAATAAGAAAACTAAACCGAAAAATACTGAAGCAATGAAACTCTTTGTATGTTTTTTAAAAAATAAAAAAGAAAATATATAGGTTAATATAATATTAATGATAACTAAGTTTACATAACCTGATACATCACCAAAAAGATTAAAAAATAAGGTATTTATAGGATAAAACCAAGTACCGGTATTTGAAGAAAAAACTGGGAAACCTAATAGAAGATTTTGGCTAATTAAAGGTCCGCCGTGAACAAAATAATAAAAATAAGTAAAATATCCAAGTATACTATCCCCATTCATAAAGAAACCCTTTTCAAATATTATCTTATAGAAAATTAAAAATAATATAGTTATAGGTAATAAAAATAAAGTAATTTTAGCAAATTTATTCATATAACTATTTTGAAAGAATAATAAACATCTGTGATGTTTTTGCAAAAATTGAAATAATAAAATCAAAACCAGCAAAAACTATAGATATATATTTATATAGTGGGTGCTCGGGCATTGATACATTTTTATCAATTTTTATTATTTTATATTTATACAATAAACCCATTATGCTTGTTGTCCATTGTGGTGCCCCTTGAGTATATTTCAAACTAACTATATTTAGACCAGATTTCTTTGATAATAATTCAAAAGATTTTGCATTGAATAAAATAAAATGCCTTGGTGTATGTAATCCTCCCCAATTATTATTTTTAAATAAAATTGAATCTAAACTTGAAACATTTGGTGTCTTTATAAGTATAAGTCCATTATCTTTTAATAATTCTTTTGCTTTTTTTAATATTATTAATGGATCTACAACATGTTCAATGAGATTTAACATTAAAATAAGATCGAATTTCTTATTAAAATTTACATCTTCAATTCTTCCAAGATAAAAATTATATCCTTTATCTTGAGCAGTCTTTTTAGCTTTTTCATCTATATCAACTATATTACAATCAGTAAATCTATTATCTGCCTTTTTAAGTGTATTTATAAGCCAACCTGTACCCCCACCAACATCAAGAACTAAGAGATTATCTCCTTTAATGTTTTTAGTTATTTTCTTAAACATTAAAACCTCGATTTTATCCTTTATTTTATATATAAAACTATTACTTCCTTCAGAAAAAGAATAATAATTTTTTGGATAAATTATATCGAGTTGTTCACTTGGTGGATTACTTATGAAAACAGATTTGCAATGTTCACATTTTAAATATGTAAATATTGTATCAGATGTCCTATATTCCAAATCTTGAGCTTTAGTATAAAACTCTGGTTTACCGCCACATATCGGACATATATCTTTAAAAGATATATTATTCATCGCCTAATCCTTGTTTTAATAATTTAAAGAATACGTTTTTATAACTTGTTCTACCTGAATCTATAATAGGTCCTAGTTCAGTTGATAACATGAACTTTTCCATATCATCGAGCCTTGTATATGATACATGAGGATCCCAGTGATGTAACATATGTTTATTAAAACCTGCAGCACCGAATGATTTTGAGAATAGATCATCACCGAACATTCTAAGGAAAGCTCCTTGATCAGTCTTATAATAATCTACTTTTACACTTGTATACTCTCCTCTATGTCTAAGAATTTGTCTAAGTGAACCCAAGAAAGGCCAGAATATAACAATACCTATTATCCAAGCAATTGCTGTAAAATATTTTCCAAAAAGTACAAGTATTAATAGGACTATTGATTGGCTAACTATTAATCTAAGTGCTTTCTTAAAATCAAAACCTTTTATCTTTTCTGACAATGTTTTTTCTTTATGATCTGTGTGATTGTCAGGAGAGAAATAAACAAGCAGAGTTCTAACAGCATGTATACCTGTTAAAGATTCTAATATAAATCTTGGTGATAAAGCATTGAAATATGATTTTTCAGTGTCTTTTGTGGTACCTAAGTTGGTATGATGTTGCCAATGTATTCTTCTATATCCTTCAGTATTTATAAAAATAAATGGACATATTATTAGATCAGTTAACAAATCATTCATTTTTTTATCTTTATGAATTAGATAATGAACTGCTTCATGTAAGAATAGGCTAAGTGAATGGAACCAGTACCCTATCCATAATCCTGAAATAATAGTTACAGGAATAGTTATGTATAGACTAAACTTTGTTTCTATATAAATAGATAATGCTATTCCGAGTATTATAAGAAAATAACATATTGCTACGTCTCTCCATACAATATGGTATTTTGGAGTTAGAGTTTCTCTAAATTGAAGCCAAGTTACACCCTGTTTTGACTTCAGCTTTGTAAGATCTGGAGTACCTGGTAAACCTGGCTCATAACTTTCAAAACCTATATCATTTAAATCTTTCATGGCTTGATAATACCACTTTCAATTAGTTTTTCAAATTGTATATAAACATCACTAACTTCAATAGAATTTATCTGTCTTAAAGCCTCAACTTTATCATATTGTCTAGCATTCATTATATGTATAGCGGGTTTTTCTCTTTTAGGAATTACTAGCATATTTCTATTACTTCTTGGTGGTTGTTCATTTTCATCCATAGGACCAATTATATCTATAGTCGGTATACCAAAAGCTTCAGCAATATATATCGGTCCTGTATCAACACTAATAAATAAATCTGAAATTAAAATTAAAGCTTTTAATTCGTCCAAACTAAGTAAACCACAAAAATCATAGACTTTTGTACTAGGTTTTAATAATGATTTAACATGATTAATATCTTGTATATCATTTTTAATACCTATTAAAATAATATTGCTTTTATATTTATCATAAATTTTATCTATTAACATTGCCCATTTTTCATTTGGCCATTTCTTAATTTTATTTGCTACTGAACTTGATATTACAATATTAAAATTATCTTTTTTAATATTATTTTCAATAAATAATTGATCAATCTTATCTTTTGAAATAGGTTTTGGTTGTGATAATACCTTTTTTGTATTTATTTCATTTTCATTTATTACAATAAGATCAGTTAAGAAATTCATATATTGCCTAGGTGCATATTCACCCATACTATGTGGAACAGTATTCAATAACTTTCTAATGATTTTATATGAAATAGTTTCATAAGGACTAAAACCACTATAAATTTTGGGCACAGTTATATATTTAGCATTAGACATAAATAAACTATATGCACCTAAAAAATCTGGAGTTATGAGTATACCTATATCAATATTGTGTTTTTTTAAATTATTAATTAAATCTTTAGGATTTTTTTTATCAATAACTATATATTGATTTATATATGTCTCATTTTCCATTAATTCTTTATTTACTTTATTTCCACACAATATAATTTTACTATTTGGAAACTTTTTATTAATTGCAATAAATAATGGTGTTGTACAGACCATATCACCTAGTTTCCCATTGTGTATTATGGCTATAGTTTTTATATTATTAACTTTGTTTTTTGCATTACCTCTCTTTATAAAATATATATAGACTTCAATTATTCTATATAAATTTAATATTACGTTTTCTAAATAATTCATTTATTTTTATTTGAAATAGAAAATAGTGATACACCGAATGGTAGGTTTATATATCTTAAAATTAAACTTTCAAAATAGAATAATGAATATAATATTTTATCGGTCCATTTTGGAATCATTTTAATTTCACTTTTAACCTTTATCTTAAATATATTATTAAACTTTCTAATAAGAAATATTGGAATAAATAATACTGTATTAAAATATGATGATCTTTTAACCGTAAAACCATTATTTATTAAAACACTATTTAATTCCTTTTTTGTATATCTCCTTTTATGTTCGCTTAAATCATCATTAACGCTCCATAAAGACATAAAAGCAGGTACAAATGCAATAAATAAACCATTTTGCTTTAATACTCTTTTAACTTCTTTTACCGCTTTATCATGATCTTGTATATGCTCAAGCACATCTAAAGATAGCACAATATCAAACTTTTGATCATCAAAAGGTATATTTGTAGCATCACCTTGGAATACATTGTTTAATCCTCTTTCTTTACAAAACTTTATTGATTCACTTGAAAAATCCAGACCGTACACATCACCATAAACCATAAGCTCTTTTGTTAAAGCTCCCATTCCACAACCCAAGTCTAAAATAGTAATATTTTCTCTTAAAGGAAAATACTTTTTTATAAAATAATGAATCATACTTCTTCTTACTCTGTACCAAAATCCATTTAATTCATATTCATATATATATTTATATTGTTCTATTTTCATTTATTTTTTTCTAGCTATAACAAACATATTATCTCTCAAGTTTATAGGTATACTTATATTATTTATAACTTTATTATTTTTTGAAAAATCTATAATAGATTTTATTGGACTAAGCTTAAACCATTTATATAACATCAAAAATATATAATCGATTTTAAATGTCTTGCCTATATTTGTTATATTTATTATTTCAAAATTATTTTTCTTTAAAACTTCTGAAATAGATTTTTTATTAAAATAGAAAATATGCTCTGGTGGTACGACTAAATGCCAGTTTTTACCTAAAGTACTAGCAATAAGACTTCCTGAATCTGGTGTATTTATTATAAGTAAACCATTTTTATCGAGTAAATTATTAGCAATTTCTATATCTTTTACAGGATCATTTACATGTTCTATAACATCAAGCATTGTTATAACATCAAATTTATCTTTTGTTTTAAAATCTTTTAATATTCCATTAAATGTCTTTATACCTTTATTATTTGCAATTTCACTAGCTTCCTTTGATATTTCTATACCTTGAACATCAAAACCAAATTCATTTGCAATATTTAAGAAATAACCAGTAGCAGAGCCTATATCAAGTAATTTTATCTTTGTTTTTTTATTCTTTTTAATATTATTTTTAATAATATCTATGTATTTAAGGAAAGTATTATACATAGCCTTTTTATTATTATCATAGTCAGAATAACCAAAGCCTTTGTTTGCGCCAAAGAAATAATCCTCACTGTAAATATCTGCATTATTACTTGGTAAAGGATTTATTCTATACATACTGCAATTTGAACATTTATAGAAATGATAATAATTTTTACTACCTATTCTTTTATGAATTACAGTACCGCAACTTGGACAATTAATATTTGATATTTTTTTCTTCATTAACAATCTCCAAGGAGCTCTAATTCCTTCTTTAATTATATGATTTGATATCTTTGATTCACCTTCAACCCTATTTCTAAATACTATTGGTATTTCATTTATACGAGGTGTAAGTGAATAAAGAGCATGTTTTAATTCAATTAAAAAAGCATAACCAGAACTTCCAATTGCATTTAAATCAACTTGTTTCAATGAATTGGCTGACATAGCCATAAAACCGCTTGTAAAATCTTTTATCGGAACTCTAACTATATTTCTAGTATAAAAATTACCACCAAAACTCAATAATTTTCTCCAAAATTCCCAACCTTCAATACTTCCTCCTTTTATATATCTTGAACCTATTATGACATCAAAGTTTTTCCTTTTTTCAAGCATTATAGGTATGTTAATAGGATCATGAGAAAGATCAGCATCCATACTTATTATGGTTTCGATATTTTCATCTTGTATTAAAAATATGAAAGTTGATGTATATGCTTTACCTAATCCTTGTTTCTTTTCTCGATTATACAGAAAGAGATTTGGTATTTCTTTCATCATATCCATAACCACATACTTTGTACCATCTGGAGAATTATCATCAACAACTAGAATCTTTGTTTGATTATCAATATTATTTAAAACACTATTTACAATTACTTTTATATTATCCTTTTCATTATATGTAGGAATTACAATTACATTTTTATACTTACCCCAGCCAATGCTCTGCTTTAAATCGTTATTCATAAAATTATTTATTACACACAATAGTCCAACCAAGATTATTATTTGGTCTATTTATAGAAAAGTCTTTTATTCCATTTATTTTTGAAAAGATTTCATTTATCTCTTGTTTTGGCCAATAATTTGCTACTTCAGGTATTAATTGATCAAAAACAATACTATGAATATGTTTAAATTTAAAACTAGAAATTTGTTTTAAATATCCACTTGGACCTCTAAATATTTTTACAAAAAGATAAAGTGGAATTGAACAAAAATAGCTTAAAAAATGGACTATAGGTAAAGGAAGTCTTGATGTAATATTTTTTCTAATTGGATCTACTAGTCTTACTATCCATTCATTTCCTTCTCTACCATATACCCAAACTATCATCTTTCCTCCCGGTTTTAGGCTTTGATAAAGGTTATTAAGTGCTTTTTCATAGTCTTTTAAATGATGTATAACACCAATACTAAAAACTATATCGAAACTATTTTCCCAATTTATATCGTATATACTTTTGTAAATAACTTCAGCTTTATCACCAAATTCTTTTAGTGTTTCTTTTGCTCTATTTACTGATCTATGATCATAATCAAAAGCAATTAGCTTTTTTGCTCCCCATTTTAGTGACCAATAGCTATTTCTACCCATACCACAACCAGCATCTAGAATTGTTTTATTTAAAAAATAGTCTTTATTTACTGGGCCTAGCCAATTCTCTAGTTGATCTTCGTATTTTTGATCAATATAAGAATATTTATCCCATTCATATCCAAATCTCTCAGTTGAAGCCATGTGATAAATATATCACTCAGAAAATATTTAATCAATTAATCAAAATTACTCCTGAGCCAAATATGTAAAGTCAATAAATTCCAAAGCTCTTTCCTTCTTTCTATCTTACCTTGCATATGATCATCAATTAATTTTTTAACCTCTTCATAGTTAAAAATTCCATATTTTTCAATATTTTCTTTACTCAAATACTCATTAAGTATTGGTTTTAAATCCTTTCTTAACCATTCTGATATAGGCAAACCAAAACCTTTTTTAGGTCTATTAAATATATGCCTTGAAAAACTTTTACTTGCTATATGTCTAAGTATATACTTGGTCTTAAAGTTTTTTATCTTTAGACTATATGGTAGGGATAAAGCAAAATCTACAATTTTTGAATCCAAAAAAGGTGCTCTAGCTTCTAGACTAGCTCTCATACTTGCTCTATCGACTTTTACTAAAACTTGATCCATTAAATATGTTCTTAAATATAAACTAGATAAACCATTATTTTTCCCTAGTTTTTTATAATAAGAATATTTATCTTTTACATAGTTTTCAAATTCATTTTTATTATCATTATATTTATTAGATAAAATCTTTTTTATAGTTTTATCATCAAAACTTCCCAACCAATTGTTATGCCTTATAAAATCATCAGCATGAATTCCTTCAATAAACTTTCTGGCTTTAAAAGCAAAAGAAAAATTATTAGTACTAAAAGGTAGTATATTGATAAATTTATTTAGTACTCCTCTAGAAAAAGATAGTATTGGTAGGAAAAATCTTACAGCTATATCTGCTTGAAATGTTGGATAACCAAAGAATAATTCATCTGCCCCATCACCACTCAAAGCTACAGTAACTTTTTCTCTAGAAAACTTGGATAAAATATAGGTTGGAATGACTGAAGCATCAGCTACTGGTTCATCAAATATATACCCAATTTCATTTATAATATCAATTATTTCTTTTTGTTTTACTATCTTTGAGTGATGGTCAGTACCTAGGACTTTTGCAACTTCATTTGCATACTTTGTTTCATCAAAGCTTTTATTTTCAAATCCTATAGAAAAAGTCTTTATATCTTTTGGGTTTTTTACCAATTTTATTGCATAGAGTGCTATTAGTGAGCTATCTATTCCTCCACTTAAAAATATACCTAAAGGTACATCAGATATCATTCTCTTTTTTACACTTTGTAAAAAAATATTATCAAATTCCTCAACATAATGTCTTAAGTTTTTATCTTTATTTATATTTTCTTTTATATTTAAATCCCAAAACTTTTCTGTATATACCTTATTTTCTTTATCAAAAATAAGATATGATCCAGGTTCAAGCTTATAAACATCTTCATATATTGTTAAAGGAGTAGGAATATAATCATGTTTTAAATACAATCTCAAACCTAGATCGGAAATCTTTTTTGTAAATAGTGGATGCTTTTTTATTGCTTTCAATTCTGAACCGAAGACTATATTTTTATCTTTTATAAGATAATATAGTGGTTTTTTACCCATTCTATCTCTAGATAAAATAAGGTCTCCATTCCTTTTATCATGTATAGCAATAGAAAACATACCTTCAAACATTGAAAAACATTTCAGCCCATATTCAATATAACTATAAATTATTACTTCAGTATCAGAATTACTTTTAAACTTATAATTTTTATTTTCTAGATCTTGTCTTATTTCTTTAAAGTTATAAATTTCCCCATTAAATATTATATTTACACTTTCACTTGAATCAGACATTGGCTGATGACCTAAAGGACTTAAATCCAAAATACTCAATCTAGCTTGTGCTAAACAAACATCACCATCAATACTAATTCCAGTATCATCCGGTCCTCTATGTTTCAGAGTATTTATCATACTCTCTATATTTTCTTTACTACCTTGACCTTTAAATCCAGCTATTCCACACATTTTAGAAATTTATTGTATTTTTAATATTGTAAGGTCTACCACCTTGTGATTCATAATATGTTCTCATCAATATTTCAGCAATAATACCCATTGTTATAAGTTGTATACCAACAATAATTAGTAAAGCAGAAAATATTGGTAGAGGAGTTGCAACAAAATTTCTTATATGAGTTATTTTTAAAATAATAGAAAATAAACCTGCAAATATACCTGTTGATAGTGAAATAAAACCTATACCTCCAAAAAAGTGCATTGGCTTATTAAAATATTTAATAAAATATTTTATTGTTATTAAATCTAATATAACTCTAAATGTTCTAGATATTCCGTAGTTACTTTTACCAAACCTTCTTTGTCTAAATGAAATTATTTCTTCAGTAACAGAAGCACCATTCCATGAAGCATAAGCAGGAATAAATCTATGCATTTCTCCATATATTTTTAAACCATCTATTACTTTTCTTGAATATGCCTTTAGTGTACAACCATAATCATGTAAATACACTCCCGTTATAAATGATATGAGTGAATTTGCTAATACTGATGGTAGTTTTCTTGATATAAAATTCCCTTCCCACCTATCTTTTCTCCATCCTGAAACAACATCAAAACCTCGATCCATCTTTTTTATTAGTGTCAAAATATCCTTTGGATCATTTTCTAAATCACTATCAATGGTAACAATAATATCTCCACTTGCCTTTTCAATTCCAGCTGAAAGTGCAGCACTTTGTCCTCTATTTACGCTAAAGTTTATTACTTTAAGATTTTTATTTTTTGAAGCAATATCTGTAAGTACCTTTTCTGTATCATCTTTTGAACCATCATTTACAGCAATTATTTCATAATCAAAATTATTATTTAAGACACTTGATATTTCATCAATCAAAATACCGAGACTTTTTGATTCATTATATATGGGAGTGATTATTGATACTTTTTTCATATTATTTAATATTTGCCTCAGTATATCCGATAAATTTTAAAAGTCTATTAGCTCTATTTATCCATGAAAAATCTTGAACTTTTTTATATGCATTTTGTATTCTTTTATCTGATAAAGCTTTATCTTTAAAAACTTGCTCTATCTTATCAACTAAATCTTTTTCACTACCAGACTCAAAGAAATAAACCATATTTTCATCAAGTATTTCTCTCATCGAAGGGAGATCTGAAACTACTATAGGTTTTTTTATAGCCATGTATGAAAATAATTTTAATGGAGAGGTAAATCTCTCTGAAATTATACTTTTACTTGAATTAGGTAATAAAAATACATCTGCTGATCTCATATATGAACTAATATCTTTAAAAGGTTTTGAACCTATAAAATATATATTTTTATTATCAATTAAATCTTTATCTTTTCTAATATTATTTAAATCGTATTCAGTACCACCCATACAAACTATTTTAATATTATCTTTTATAATTTTTGAAGCTTTTATAAGTGTATCAATTCCTTTCCACTCATATAAATGTCCTGTATATAAAGCAATTTTAACTTTTTCATCAAAACCAAGATCTTTTCTAATATCTTTTATTGGGCCATATTCATCAAACTCTTTTAAATCTACACCACTTGGTGCAATAAATATATTATTTCCATCAAAACCTTTTTCAATATAAAAATCTTTTAAACCTTTTGAAATTACAATTATTCCTTTTGCCAGTCTTTGAGCGACTTTTGCTCCAAAGGAACCATGATGAGTATGAATTTCAAAATAAACTTTATAACCAAGAATTGAAAATATAATTGCAGGTATATAATCCCTTGTATATATTTTATCTTCAAGGCTGAACTTTCCTTTTAATAAAGTTTTAATTGAAAAAAAGATTCCTTGAATTATATAACCGACTTTACCCAGTTTTATAATAAAAGGACTTTGTATTTGTATAATTGGAAAAGTCTTTTTAATATTAAAATAATCAAAGATATTATCTTTATTATCATTTTTATAGTTCAAGACATAGAGTTTTGTATCAATACCTAGCACAGAAAAAGCTTCGCACATTTTCATTATTTGAATTGCATATCCCTTAT